>NZ_PDYX01000013.1:0-80031 GCF_002743265.1 Sporosarcina sp. P29
ACAAGCTTTACTCAAAGAGTCTAGTAACGATGGCGAAGAGGTCACACCCGTTCCCATACCGAACACGGAAGTTAAGCTCTTCAGCGCCGATGGTAGTTGGGGGTTTCCCCCTGTGAGAGTAGGACGTTGCTAGGCCCGAAGCCATTCCTTATGGGGAGTGGCTTTTTTGTGTTTTATAATATACTAATGTGTAACGAAATGTAGGGGATTTATACATAAACTTTCAATCTCCGGACTGTAAAGTCAGCAAACTGCTCATGTGTATTCTTATTCGCTCTATTAATCTAGACAAGCGCTATTATGTATCCCGCGTTCCGCTCAATGAACCCTGTCGAGCGCTCTATGTATCCCGCTCACCGCTCAATGAACTCAGTTAAGTGCTCTATGTAATCCCTCTTTCGTTCTATAAACCCAGATAAGCGCTCTAAACTTCCAACCATCCGCTCTATAAACCCAATCAATAACTCTATCCATCTCGAAATCTTCACAATCTTTCGCCGCAATCTACTATTTAAAAGACTTTCCTTGAGTTTTTAACTAAGGCGCGATACGATTATCCTACTTGTTTAAAGGAGTGGTGCAATGGTAATGATATTAATTATTTTCGCAATCAATATTGTCTATGTAACGTTTATGACAATACGAATAATCCTCACACTGAAAGGTTATCGTTATATTGCTGCAGCAGTGAGTATGATAGAAACAGTAGTATACGTCATAGGGCTTGGTTTGGTACTTGATAATTTAGATCAAATCCAAAACTTAATAGCTTATGCGCTTGGGTATGGTATAGGTGTTATTATCGGTTCAAAAATTGAAGAGCGCTTAGCACTTGGTTATATAACGGTTAACGTGATCACGGCAGATGTCGATAAGGAAATGCCCGCCGTATTACGACGACTTGGATATGGTGTTACTGACTCATCAGCAAATGGGTTAAGTGGTAATCGTTCAACTATGCAGATTCTGACGCCTCGTAAGTATGAAATGCAACTGTATAAAACGATAACGGAACTCGATCCGAAAGCATTTATTATATCGTATGAGCCTAAGTCGATACACGGTGGCTTCTGGGTGAAAAGTGTGAAAAGAGGCAAGTTATTTAAATGAGTAAACAAAAGGTCTGGTTTGATAGAGAAGAAGATGAAACACTCGATGAATGTTTGGCGAGAATTCAAAGTTTAGGATATACCGTTGTTGCCAGAAGAGAGAAACCACTATTTAAACAGGTTGGGGAAGAGTATATTCCGATTAGACAACAAACACAATTTCAAGCTATCAAAAATAGCTAATAACTGTCGACATAAAGAGAACTGATGTTTAATCCTTCATATGTCAACTTAAAGGCGAATGATTGTAAAAGACTTATAATGTAATGTTCGTCTTTTAGTTGACGGATTATGTATTAATTGATAATATAATAAGAGTAAATGAGTTCCCCGTATATGCTACAGAATTGGCTGTGGCGTTTCTACCAAGACACCGTAAATGTCTACACTATGTGGGAAAGCAATTTTTCTTGGATAATCATGGGGAATGGCTAAGTTACGATAGCTATGTAACCATTTTGGTAAGGGTCCTTGAAAGTTCTGCTTTTTGTGCATGTGAAAAGTGGAGTTTTCAAGGACCTTTTTATTGTTTTATATTAAATCATGTTGTGCATGAAGGAGCGGATTAGATTTGGAACCGAAGATTGGTGTCATAATGGGCAGTAAGAGCGACTGGGAAACAATGAAGCATGCATGCGACATATTGGATGAACTAGGAGTTCCTTATGAAAAGAAAGTAGTATCAGCCCACCGTACGCCGGATTTCATGTTTGACTATGCAGAACAAGCAGAGAAAAAAGGATTGCACGCTATTATCGCAGGAGCAGGCGGAGCTGCCCATCTACCAGGGATGGTTGCAGCAAAAACGCTAGTTCCTGTTATTGGTGTGCCTGTGCAATCTAAAGCATTGAATGGTATGGACTCACTTTTATCCATCGTTCAAATGCCAGGAGGTGTACCTGTCGCGACTGTGTCAATCGGTAAAGCGGGTGCTACAAACGCAGGTCTCCTAGCGGCTCAAATGCTCTGTGTACAAGATGAAGAATTACGTAAAAAACTGCAGCAAAGACGCGATGAAATGAAGAAAATCTCGCTGGAAAGCAGTGGTGAACTGAATTGAAAATGATTAAACCAGGACAAACGATCGGTATCATCGGTGGTGGTCAATTGGGGCGGATGATGGGACTTGCAGCAAAAGAGGCTGGTTTCAAGATTGCGGTACTGGATCCAACAAAAAATTCCCCTTGCGGACAGTTAGCTGATATCGAAATTGTTGCACCGTATAATGATGAAGAAGCGCTGAATGAATTAAGCCAAGTAAGTGATGTCATTACATTCGAATTTGAAAACATCGATTATGAGGGATTGAAACGGCTGACAAAGAAAGCTTATGTACCTCAAGGTGCTGAACTAGTCCGTATCACGCAAAATCGTATTAATGAAAAAGCTGAGATTCAAGCAGCTGGAGTACCGGTTGCGCCTTACATAACTGCTGAGACATATGAAGAGTTAGTACAGAAAATTGATGATCTTGGGTTCCCTTGTATCGTGAAAACAGCTTTTGGTGGCTATGACGGTAAAGGTCAAGTAAAGCTTGAAGCCAAAGAGCAAATTGAAAGTGCCAAAGATCTGTTTACACACTCTTCTTGTATAGCAGAAGCTTTCGTTCCATTTGATAAAGAGATTTCCGTTATCATTCAAAGAAATCCAGCAGGACAAACCTATTGCCTGCCAATTGCAGAGAACATTCATAAGCACCATATCTTGCACGAATCGATTGTACCGGCAAGAGTGGATCAAGCGGTTTTGGAGCAAGCCGAAGATGCGGCAAAGAAAATTGCGGGCCATTTAGAGTTAGTAGGGACACTAGCAGTTGAAATGTTCGTACTGCACGACGGGACAATCATTATTAATGAATTAGCTCCACGCCCACATAACTCTGGTCACTACTCGATTGAGGCATGTAACATCTCACAATTTCATCAGCATGTCCGTGCGGTCTGTGGTTGGCCGTTACGCGAGCCGAAGTTATGGGCACCATCCATTATGGTGAATGTACTTGGAGAACATGTAGCACCGCTTCAAGAGCGCATCGCGGATTATCCAGATTGGTCAATCCATTTATACGGCAAAGCAGAAGTGAAAGAAAAACGTAAAATGGGTCATGTCACGATTATGACGGAAAATCTTGAAGAAACTCTGCAAGAAATTGAGCAGTCTGGTATTTGGCAAGATAATAACTAATAAAAAACTATTATTTCCACTTTGGGAGGAACCGACAATGACGAATGTAACTATTTATGTAACACTACGTGAAAGTGTTGTAGATCCACAAGGCATCGCGACGACTGAAGCACTTCAAAAGATGGGCTATGAAGAAGTGAAAAGTGTACGAGTTGGGAAATTAATCGAATTACAGCTTGATGGATCAGAAGAGACTATCGAAGCACGTGTGAATGAAATGTGTAACGATCTATTGATTAATAAAGTCATTGAAGATTATCGCTTTGAAATCGGGGAGGTTGCCAGCAAATGAAGTTCGCCGTTCTAGTATTCCCAGGTCTTACTTGTGATCTTGATATGTACCATGCAATTGAGGAAACAGTAAAGCAAGATGTTGAATACGTTTGGCATACTGAAGCTGATCAACTCGATCAATTCGATGCGGTTCTATTACCGACAGGCACTTCATACGGCAACTACTTACGGCCGGGTGCATTGGCGAAAAGTTCACCTGCATGCAAACAGTTACAAGCATTTGCTGAATCCGGTAAATTGGTTCTGGGTGTAGGTAATGGTTTTCATATCTTAGTAGAAACAGGTATCCTTCCAGGTGGATTCTTACGTAATCAGAGTTTGAAATTCCGTTCAGCTCGTGAAACGGTACGAGTGGAAAATAATAATACAGCTTTCACAAAAGACTATACACAAGGTCAAGTGCTCACATTGCCAGTAGCTAACGAATTTGGTAACTACTACGCTGACGAGCAGACAGTAGAAGAGCTGAAAAATAATAATCAAATCGTTTTCACATACGCGAATGAAAATACTGATGGCAGTACAGAAGCAATCGCGGGAATCATGAATAAAAGAGGTAATGTACTCGGTATGATGCCACTACCTGAACGTGCAGTAGAAGAAATCATCGGTGGAACAGATGGAACAGCTTTATTCCAATCAATCATGAACAATCGGGGTGAACAGCATGTCAATTAATCACGAACCTACAGCGGAGCAAATCAAAGAAAATCGACTATATCTCCAAATGGGCATGACAGATGCAGAGTATGAGCGTGCAGTAGAAAAACTTGGACGTACTCCGAATTACGTAGAAACAGGTCTGTTTTCTGCTATGTGGTCAGAGCATTGTTCGTATAAAAGCTCAAAGTCTGTATTACGCAGATTTCCTACTGAAGGTGCACGTGTACTACAAGGACCAGGTGAAGGTGCTGGGATTGTAGACATCGGTGATAATCAAGCTGCCGTGTTTAAAATGGAATCTCATAACTCACCATCAGCAATCGAACCTTTCATTGGTGCAGCAACAGGTGCAGGTGGAATCATTCGTGACGTATTTTCTATGGGTGCGCGTCCGGTAGCATTAGTCAATTCACTTCGTTTTGGAGATTTAACAGATCCTCGAGATAAATTCTTGTTTGAGGAAGCAGTTGCTGGAATCGCGAGTTACGGTAACGCAATGGGAATCCCGACAGTAGCTGGTGAAGTTCAGTTTGATCAGTGCTATTCGAAGCGTCCGTTGGTCAACGCGATGGCAGTCGGTTTGTTGAATCATGAAGATATTCAAAAAGGTGTCGCAGCTGGTATTGGCAACACAGTGATATACGCAGGGGCTACAACAGGTCGTGATGGAATTCACGGAGCTACAATGTCTTCTTCCGAACTATCTATTGAAGAAGAGCAAGAACTGCCGGTAATGCAAGCAGGAGATCCATTCATTGAAAAGCTATTGATGGAAGCTTGCTTAGAGCTAGTTCAATCAGATGCGTTGATTGGTATTCAAGATATGGGTGCAGCAGGTCTTACTTCTTCAGCAGCAGAGATGGCTTCAAAAGCTGGCTATGGTGTGGAATTGAACTTGGATCTTGTACCACAGCGTGAAGAGAATATGACAGCGTATGAAATGATGTTGTCCGAATCTCAGGAACGTATGTTGATCGTTGTGAAAAAGGGTCGCGAAGAAGAAGTTATTGCATTATTCACGAAGTACGGAATTACTGCAGCGACAATCGGTCATGTAACAGATGATAAAATGCTCCGTTTGCTTCATAAAGGCGAAGTCGCAGCAGAAGTTTCAGCAGATCTACTAGCTGAAGATGCACCTAGCTATCAGAAAGAATCAAAAGAACCTGCATCGTTTGCGGAAAACCAGGCGATTGAAAATACAGAACCACAAGTTGCGAACTTGAAAGAAACACTACTCGATTTATTGCAACGTCCAACGATTGCTTCAAAAGAGTGGGTCTACAATCAATTCGATACAGGTGCAAGAACGAATACAGTACTAGCGCCAGGAGCATCTGCAGGTGTAATCCGTGTTAGAGGAACAAACAAAGGTATTGCGATGACAGCAGATTGTAACTCTCGATTCATCTATTTGGATCCGGAAGTTGGCGGTAAGATTGCAGTTGCTGAAGCTGCACGTAACCTTGTATGTTCAGGCGCAGAGCCAATCGCACTGACTGACTGCTTGAACTTTGGTAGCCCAGACAAGCCAGAAGTATTCTGGCAGTTGGAAAAGTCAGCTGACGGAATTTCTGAAGCTTGTCGTAAACTGAATGCACCAGTCATTGGCGGTAACGTATCTCTTTCCAATGAAGTAAACGGTGTGCCAATCTATCCAACGCCAACAATCGGTTTGGTAGGAATCGTTCATGATTTAAGCCAAGTGACAACACCTGGCTTCAAACAAGCTGGAGATGCCATTTACTTGATTGGTCAAACAGAAACGGAATTCGGCGGCAGTGAATTGCAACAAATGATCGAAGGAAAGATCTTCGGTCAATCACCGGCAATCGATTTGGACATAGAAGCAACTCGTCAACAACAACTTCTCGAAGCAATCCAAGCTGGAATGATTCAATCGGCTGATGATTTGTCAGAAGGCGGATTTGCAGTAGCGCTTTGTGAAGGTACATTTGGCTCACAAGGTTTGGGTGCTGATGTAACAGTGGAAGGTTCAGCAATCACTGCATTGTTCAGTGAAACACAGTCACGTTTCTTGGTTACGGTACAAGCTGATCAAGTAGCTGCGTTTGAAGAGAAAGTTCAAGATGCAGTGAAAATCGGAACAGTGACAGATGGCGAAGAAATCGTCATCAAAGATGCAGAAGGAACTGTCCTAGTAGAAGGGACGGTAGAAGAATTCCAAACTGCTTGGAAAGGGGCAATTGCATGCTTGCTGAACTCAGAGGACTAAACGAAGAGTGCGGCGTATTTGGTATTTGGGGACATGACGATGCTGCACAGCTCAGCTATTACGCATTGCATGCTCTTCAGCATCGTGGACAGGAAGGAGCCGGTATCGTCGTAAAAGGCGAGAACGGTCTCCATGCAGTCAAAGGGGAAGGTCTAGTCAATGAAGTGTTCTCAGGCGAAAAACTGAATTCACTTGAAGGACGTGGCGCAATTGGTCAAGTTCGCTATACGACAAAAGACGGACGTGGTATAGAAAATGTTCAGCCACTTGTTTTCCGTTCAACAACGGGTAGCTTGGCAATCGCACATAACGGTAACCTAATCAACGCAACAGATTTGAAAGAACATTTGGAGCGTCAAGGTAGTATCTTCCAAAGTACATCTGATACTGAAGTACTCGCTCATTTGATTAAACGTAGCAGTGGTTCACGTAATCACCGAGACCGAGTAAAAAAGGCACTTAGTATTTTAAAAGGTGCATTTGCATTCGTGTTAATGACAGATGAAGGGTTGATGGTTGCACAAGATCCAAACGGTATGCGCCCATTATCTTTAGGGAAAATTGGTGATGCGTGGGTCGTTGCATCAGAAACTTGCGCATTTGAAATTATCGGTGCTGAACATGTTCGTTCAGTAGAACCGGGTGAATTGCTGATTATCAATGATGACGGATTAACGTCCGAGCGTTTTGCAGAACCGGCAGATAATGCGATGTGTTCTATGGAATATGTCTACTTCTCTCGTCCAGATTCAAATATCGATGGCATTAATATTCATGCTGCACGTAAACGTTGCGGTAAACAATTGGCTCGTGAAGTACAGATTAGTGCAGACGTAGTCACAGGGGTTCCAGATTCCAGCATTTCTGCTGCCATTGGATTCTCTGAACAAAGTGGCATTCCATATGAGTTGGGATTAATCAAAAACCGCTATGTCGGACGAACATTTATACAACCATCTCAAGCGTTGCGTGAACAAGGCGTGAAGATGAAACTATCACCAGTACACCAAGTCGTGGACGGTAAGCGGGTCGTAATGGTCGATGATTCAATTGTACGTGGTACAACATCTAAACGAATCGTCACTATGCTTCGCGATGCGGGCGCTAAAGAAATACATGTCGTCATTGCTTCACCACCTTTAATTGCTCCATGTTATTACGGTGTGGATATTAGTTCTGATTCAGAATTACTAGCCACAGGTCGTACAATAGATGAAATGCGTGATGAGATTGGCGCAGATTCACTATCATTCCTTTCAATTGATGGAATGTTGGAATCGAATGGCCGGTCATCAGAAATGAAAAACTGCGGACAATGTTTGGCTTGTTTCACAGGTGAGTATCCGACAGAGATATATTCGGATACGGCAATGCCGCACGAAAAAGAAATCGTACGATAGGAGGCCTTTCCATGTCGAAGGCATATGAAAAAGCGGGAGTTAATATTGAAGCTGGCTATGAGTCAGTTGAACGCATGAAGTCTCACGTAGCACGAACATCTCGTAAAGGGGTGGCAGGTGCATTTGGTGGGTTCGGCGGAATGTTCGATCTATCTGCGCTGGAATATAAAGAACCAGTCCTCATTTCTGGTACAGACGGTGTTGGTACGAAGTTGAAATTGGCTTTCATGGCGGATCGTCATGACACAATCGGGATTGACTGTGTCGCAATGTGTGTGAATGATATCGTAGCACAAGGTGCAGAGCCTTTGTATTTCCTTGACTATGTAGCACTAGGTAAAGCAGTACCTGAAAAAGTGGAAGCAATCGTCAAAGGAGTAGCGGATGGTTGTGTACAATCGGGTGCGGCATTGATAGGTGGAGAAACGGCTGAAATGCCAGGTCTTTACGAAGAAGATGAATATGATTTGGCTGGCTTTGCAGTAGGAGCTTGTGAAAAGAGCAAGCTGGTTACAGGCGAGCGTGTGCAAGAAGGTGACGTGCTAGTTGGAATCGCATCGAGCGGTATTCACTCGAACGGCTACTCTTTAGTACGCCATATCGTATTTGAACAATTGGGCGCGGATATTAACGGCACAATTGAAGGCTTTGAAGATCTTGGCACAGTAGCGGATGCGTTATTAAAGCCGACTAAGATCTATGCCAAGCCGGTACTTGAAATGCACCAACAGCTTGATGTGCACTCTATGGGTCATATTACAGGCGGCGGATTCTTCGAAAACCTTCCACGTATGTTCTCAGAAGGATTTGGAGTAGAAGTAGATTTAGGTGCTTGGCCTGTACTTCCCGTATTCCACATGTTAAAAGAAAAAGGCGAATTAACGGATCGCGATTTATATAGCGTATTCAACATGGGTGTTGGATTTGTCGTAGCCTTACCGGAAGCAGAAGCTGAAAAAGCAATCGAAATCGCTAAAGCACATGGTGAAGAAGCATATGTAATCGGACGTGTTACGAGGCAAGAAGGCGTAACATTTAACGGTGAACATGACGGGACATTGTCATAATGAATAAAGTAAAGATCGCAGTATTTGCTTCAGGCAGCGGCAGTAACTTTGCCGCTTTGGCAGAAGCATGTAAAGCGGAGCGCATTCCAGCTGAAATTGTTTTGATGGTGACAGATAAACCGGATGCTTTCGTCAATGAACGAGCGAACGAAATAGGGATTCCAATTGCAGCCATTCGTCCTCGTGACTTCGAAACGAAGGATGCATATGAACAAGCTATACTCAAAGCATTACAAGAAGCACAAGTAGAATGGTTAATATTAGCTGGCTACATGCGATTGATCGGTCCTGTATTATTGGCAGCGTATCCTGAACGGATCATCAATATCCATCCGTCTCTATTGCCTTCCTTCCCAGGTAAGGATGCGATCGGACAAGCAGTAGCTGCCGGCGTTAAAATAACGGGTGTCACAGTTCATCTTGTAGATGAAGGAATGGATACGGGTCCAATTTTAGCACAGCGCGCAGTAGACGTTGTCGATGGAGATGTTGAACAGACTTCGTTAGCTATCCATGCCGTAGAACATGAATTATATACAGCAACATTGCAAAACTTATTTAAAAAATGATGAGCCTGTTGAGATGACAGGCTTTTTTTATAAACTGGAGGGAATTCCTTTGAAAAAACGCGCATTGTTAAGCGTATCAGATAAAAGTGGAGTATTAGAATTTGCGAAAGAACTCGAACAGCTTGGGTATGAATTATTGTCTACTGGTGGTACGATGAAGCATTTGAAAGACAATGGTGTTGCCGTAACAGCTGTAGATGAAGTAACGGGATTCCCTGAAATCATGGAAGGCCGCGTGAAAACGTTGAACCCGATGATTCACGGTGGACTACTTGCAAAACAAGATGACCCTGGACATCAGGCACAAATGGAAGAGCACGGCATCCAGCCAATCGATGTAGTCTGTGTAAACTTGTATCCTTTCAAAGAAACGATTTCTAAACCAGATGTATCAGCAGAAGATGCAATCGAAAATATTGATATTGGTGGACCAGCAATGCTTCGCGCGTCTGCAAAGAACCACGCATACGTGACAGTCATTGTGGATGCAGCTGACTACAGTGCAGTACTCGACGAACTGAAAGCAGATGGCAAGACGACTCTTGAAACACGCCGACGTTTAGCAGCTAAGGTGTTCCGTCATACGGCAGCTTATGATTCATTAATTTCAGGCTACTTGACAGACCTTGCAGGCGAACAATTCCCAGAACAAGTTACGTATACATACGAGTTGAAGCAACCATTGCGTTATGGAGAAAATCCTCATCAGCAGGCAGCCTTCTATAGCCGACCGCTTGGATCTGATTTCTCGATTGCCTATGCGGAACAGCTTCATGGAAAAGAATTGTCTTATAATAATATTCAAGATGCCAATGCAGCGATTCAAATTGTAAAGGAATTCACTGAGCCTGCAGCTGTAGCGGTTAAGCACATGAATCCATGTGGTGTAGGTACAGGCGGGACTATCGCTGAAGCTTTCGAAAAAGCTTACAAAGCAGATTCTACATCTATTTTCGGTGGAATCATTGCATTGAATAAAGAAGTAGATCAGCAAACAGCTGTGCAACTTGCTGATATATTTCTTGAAATCGTCATTGCTCCTTCATTTACAGAAGAAGCACTTGAGACGTTGACGAAGAAGAAAAACATTCGTCTTCTGACGATTTCATTTAAACAGCAGAAAAAAGATCAGTGGAACACGGTATCTGTTGAAGGTGGATTATTAATGCAACAGCCTGATGCTCACGGTTTTGAAGAAGCAGATATCAAAGTGGCAACAGATCGAGAGCCGACTGAAGCTGAATGGAATGCGATGAAACTCGGTTGGGCAGTTGTGAAACACGTGAAGTCTAATGCAATCGTCGTAACAGACGAGCATATGACAATCGGTGTAGGCGCAGGTCAGATGAACCGTGTAGGTGCTGCTAAAATCGCTCTGACACAAGCAGGCGAACGTGCAAAAGGGGCAGCTCTTGCTTCTGACGCATTCTTCCCTATGGATGATACAGTTGAAGCAGCGGCAAAAGCAGGTATTACGGCAATCATTCAACCAGGTGGTTCTGTAAAAGATGCGGATTCCATTAAAAAAGCCAATGAATACGGCATTACGATGGTATTCACAGGCGTACGTCATTTCAAACATTAAGAGTGCAGGGAGTAGATGATCATGAAAGTTCTTGTAATTGGAAGTGGCGGTCGTGAACATGCGATAGCTAAACAGTTCAACCAATCGCCTTCTGTATCAGAAGTATTTGTGGCGCCTGGCAACGACGGTATGCAGCAAGATGCAACATGTGTGCACATTGCAGCTACAGACTTTGAGGCTTTGGCAGATTTTGCAATCGAACAGCGTGTTACCTTGACGTTCGTTGGACCGGAACAGCCGCTAGCGGAAGGAATTGTTGATTACTTCCTAGATAAAGGATTAACAGTATTTGGACCGACTCAGGCAGCTGCTCGCATTGAAGGCAGTAAGTCATTCGCCAAGGAAATCATGGACAAGTATGATATTCCAACAGCAGGTTATGGAACATTCACGGATGCTGAAGAAGCAAAGTCATTCATCCGCGAACAAGGTGCCCCAATCGTAGTGAAGGCTGACGGATTGGCAGCTGGAAAAGGCGTAATTGTTGCGATGGAATTACAGGAAGCATTAGATGCGGTTGATGACATGATCGGCAATCAAAAGTTCGGTGAATCATCATCACGTGTTGTGGTAGAAGAATTTCTCGACGGCGAAGAGTTCTCTTATATGTCGTTCGTCCATGACGGACAAATCTACCCAATGGTGATCGCACAAGATCATAAACGTGCGTATGACGGAGATCGCGGTCCGAATACAGGCGGAATGGGGGCTTATTCCCCAGTTCCACAAATTTCGGATGCAATTGTGCAGGAAGCATACGATCGCGTAGTCGTACCAACAGTCGATGCTATGACGGAAGAAGGAATTCCCTTCACAGGCATCCTCTATGCAGGATTAATACTTACGGAGCAAGGTCCAAAAGTTATTGAATTCAATGCTCGATTTGGCGATCCGGAAACACAAGTTGTCTTACCGCGTATGAAATCAGATTTTGGTAAGTTCATGGAAGCTCTACTGGCTGGAGAATCGTTCGATCTTGAGTGGCATGAAGAAGCGATGTTAGGCGTTGTCATTGCATCGGAAGGGTATCCTTCTGATGTAGTGAATGGTCACGCACTTCCAAACCTTGATGTACTAACTAATCAAGAACTTGACGTCTTCCATGCAGGAACGAAGCTAGAGGATGATCACTTTGTTGGAAACGGTGGACGTGTACTTCTTGTTGCGGCGAAAGCAGCTACATTAAAGGAAGCACAAGAGAAAGTTTACACTGGCCTTGCCGATCAAAAATGGGATGGATTCTTCCACCGTACGGATATTGGATGGCGTACATTTGAATAAAGGATGAAACAGGACTGTGCTAGAAGTGTGATATTACTTCTAGCACAGTCTTTTTTGATGCTAAAAAATGTCGACTACAAACCGAGACCTGTTCTATGATGTTACATACTATTTAGTTCGCTCGGAATCTAGGTTACCCACAGCATTTTTGATAATCTGTGGTTTATTAGTGGAGAAAATGTGAGTAAGTTGTTAGTAATGTGTATAAGCGTCTGTTATCTTGTGGATTAATGAAAAACCGCTTGTGCATAACCTTTGCATGACAGAGCTATTCCAGATTGGATTGCTATGTTACTATAAAGCAATAGTTAACAAACAGGAAAACTACTTTTAGGGGACGGTGATCGGCATGTGGAGTGCAAAAGAAATACAGTCACAACTTGCGATTATTAATGGACAGAAAGCGCCTGATATCGTAATTGAAAATGCTACCTACTTACATTCTATATTCAAGAAATGGATGCAAGGAAACATTTGGATTCAAGGTGACCGGATCGTTTATGTAGGGAAGCGCATGCCGACTATGCTTGAAGGAACAGAATGTGTTGACGCTTCCGCAAAGAAAATAGTTCCGGGATACATCGAGCCGCATGTCCATCCATTCCAATTATATAATCCAGAAACATTTGCAGACTATGCATCCCGTCGAGGAACAACAACTTTCATATCAGACAATCTCATCTTGTTCTCGATGTTGGATCAGCAAACAGCATTTACATTCATTGATCAACTGAATGAACTACCATTCTCATTTTATTGGTGGGCACGTGTAGATTCGCAAACCGTACTACAAAATGAAAAAGAACTTTTCAATCCTGCTGATATTGCCAAATGGATGGAGCGCCCTGATGTATTAATGACAGGTGAGCTAACAGGTTGGCCAAGATTAATACGAGGCGATCAAAAAATGATGGAGTCTTTACGGGAATCGAAACGACTCGGTAAAAAGATCGAAGGACATTTTCCAGGTGCATCGGAACGTACATTAGCCCGAATGAAATTGCTTGGAGCGGACGGTGATCATGAGGCGATGACTGTAGACGAAGTGGAAAGACGTTTGCAACAAGGGTATGCTGCTACATTACGGTATTCTTCAATTCGTCCCGACCTGCCAGTTATATTGAAAGGTATTGTAGAGAAGGGGTGGAATGTTTTTGATCATTTGATGATGACGACTGATGGTTCCACTCCTTCGTTCTACCGAGACGGTGTAATGGACCAATGCATCCAAATAGCCCTTGACGCGGGAGTACCACCGATCGATGCATATCAAATGGCGTCATATAACGTGGCGAGGTACTACGATATTACGGACTTGCATAGTGTAATTGCGACAGGCCGCTTTGCGACGTTGAACTTTTTAGAAGATGAACATAATCCTGTGCCGACTGATGTATTATCAAAGGGGAAGTGGGTACTTCGAGATAGTACATCGTCTACTGCATTCAAAGCGGTAGATTGGAAAGCGATGCCGGCATTCGACTTGCCTTATGAACTGACAGATGAAGACTTCACATTCCTATCTTCAACGGGGATTCAGATGGTAAATGATGTGATTACGAAAGTATACGAAAGTGAGCTGGATCTCAGTAGTCCAACTATTGCTTCTGGCGATGAATGCTATTTGATATTACTAGATAAGAACGGGAAATGGCGAGTCAATACTATGTTGAAAGGCTTCGGGAATGATCTGCAAGGTTTTGCATCTTCCTATTCAAATACTGGAGATGTATTATTGATAGGACAGAATTGGCAAGAGATGAAAAGAGCATTTGATGAAATCAAGAATATAGGCGGAGGCATGGCACTCGCTGAAAATGGTAAGATTATTGAAACATTACAACTAGCGGTCGCAGGCGGATTGTCTGTTCAACCGATGGAAGTAATCATCGAAGAAGAGCTAGCAATGAAAAAGGCGTTAGGAGAACGTGGCTATGCACATGGAGATGCTGTATATACATTATTATTCCTTCAATCTGTTCACTTGCCGTATGTCCGAATCACGCCGGTTGGTGTCTTACAAGTAATGAAAAATGAACTATTAATTCCTCATATAGAAAGGTAGGAACGTATATTGATATGGAATGGACGCAAGTTACTCTTGGTAGCCGCAGCTAGCTTATTATGTCTAGGAGGTTGTTCTTCGAAAGAGCAATCTGAACCAGAAGAACAAGAAAAACCGAATGATGTGTCATGGTTTACAGGTGAGATGATTACAGATTCCATGGACAACCGTCCTATTTTAGCGACAATTAGTAATATCCCTGCTGCTCGGCCACAGTCCGGACTTTCGGATGCGGATCAGATATACGAATTCTTAGCAGAAGGTCAAGTAACGCGATACGCTGCACTATTTCAAAGTAAAGTGCCTAATCAGATAGGTCCTGTTCGAAGTGCTCGCGATTATTTTGTACACTTAGCAGAAGGTATGGATGCATTTTATATCGCTCATGGTTATAGTCCAGATGCAAAGAAATTACTTGATGATCGGGTAGTCGATTATATCAACGGCATACATCATGACGGGACTTTATTCGAACGTTCAGCAGACCGCAGGGCACCACATAACTCGTATATTTCAAAGGAACATATTGCAGAAGCATTTAGTCTCGTGAACGCTTCCAAAAAGATCACTGCACAGCCGTCCTTTTCTTTCCTAAATCCCGATGAAAGTGATAAAATAGGGGATATCGCATCAACGGTACAAGTATCGTACAGTTCAGATCCGAATTTTATTAGTACGTATCAATATAATCAAGAAGCAAATCGTTATTATCGATCTGTTAACGGTATTGATACAGTGGATAAGTTAAACGAACAACGTATAGAACTGGCGAATATTATCGTGATGGAAATGGATCATCAAACAGTTGATCAACAAGGCAGGCTCGCAATTGACCTAGAATCTGGCGGCCAAGCTATGCTGTTTCATGAAGGGATCGCTAAACCGATTGAATGGCAAAATAAAGATGGATTTTTAACTCCAGTGGAACAAGGCGTGCCTGTTAAATTAACGGTTGGAAAAACCTGGATCCACATTGTTCCATCATTATCGGGTCCTTCTACTTCCGTCACTTATACTCCGTAAGATCGACTTAGAGAGAGGGCGAGAACATGCAAATAGATAAAATTCGCGGAGAACAAATAGATCAGTTGTTTCAAGCAATTCTAGAACTACAGGATATAGAAGAATGCTATAAGTTTTTTGATGACCTCTGCACTATGAGCGAAGTCCAATCACTAGCACAAAGACTGGACGTAGCCCACAAACTTAAACTGAAAAAAACCTATGACAGCATCCAACAAGAAACAGGCGCAAGCACAGCTACGATCTCCCGCATACGTCGTTGCGTAGACTACGGGTCTGGCGGGTACAACCTCATGTTGGATCGACTTTATCCTGAACTTCAAAACAACCAAACAAAAAACAACTAACACAACCGGCCAGGGATAAAACCCCACCGGTTTTTTAAAAGTTATACAAATCCACTATGACAAGTGAAGGGGGAAATAAGAAATGGACTATAAAACATGGCGGCATGCATTTAAAATCGATCCAGCGAAAAGTATCTCAGATGAACACGTAGAAATGATAGCCGAATCTGGAACAGATGGAGTCATCATTGGTGGATCTGATGGAGTCACATTGGAAAACGTACTTGATTTACTTGCACGTTTCCGTCGTTTTTCGGTGCCACTTGCGTTGGAAGTATCTACTGTTGAATCGGTTACACCCGGATTCGATTATTACTTTATTCCAACCGTCTTAAATACAACGGATTCAAAGTGGTTGAACGGCTTGCATCACGAAGCTCTTCGTGAATATGGTCATATGATGAATTTTGATGAACTAGTTACAGAAGGTTACTGCATTTTAAATCTAGATTGTACAGCTGCGAAGGTGACAGGGGTCGACCGTGTTCCGGATGAAGAAGACGTACAAGCATATGCACGTATGGCTGAACATTTATTTTCGTTGCCGATATTTTATTTAGAGTACAGTGGACAATACGGTGATCCACAAATTGTTAGGTCGGCGAAAGAATTACTTACTAATACCCGTCTCTTTTATGGCGGTGGAATACGCTCAACAGAACAAGCAAAAGAAATGGCAGCCATTGCAGATACTGTAGTGGTAGGAAATGTTGTATATGATGATTTACAAGTGGCTCTAAAAACAGTCGATGCTGTGAAATCTGTTCCTTTACCTGTGTGAGTAGTATATAATAAGAACAAATGTTCCTAAAAGGCGGTACTAATATGAATAAACTATCGGATGATTTACTAAAAGGCATGAATCCTGAGCAAGCGCGTGCAGTCAAAACGACTGAAGGACCGTTGCTTATTATGGCGGGTGCCGGTTCAGGAAAGACTCGTGTATTAACACACCGAATTGCGTATTTGGTTGTAGAAAAACAAGTGTATCCGTCCAATATTTTAGCCATTACATTTACAAATAAGGCGGCACGTGAAATGCGTGACCGAATTGATGGATTACTGGGTCCAGGCTCTGGAGAACGTATGTGGGTTTCAACTTTCCACTCGATGTGCGTTCGAATTCTTCGCAGGTTCGTAGATCGAATCGGCCTATCTAAAAACTTCACTATCCTTGACAGTGCTGATCAAATGACAGCAATGAAACGTGTATTGAAAGAACTGAACCTCGACCCGAAACAGAATGATCCCCGGGCAATGCTCGGAATTATTGGCAATGCGAAAAACGAATGTATTGATGCAATTGAATTCCGTAAAAATTCAAATCCTCAAAATCCTCATGAACGTACAGTAGCAGATATTTACGATCGTTATACTAAAAAACTGCGTCAGAATCAATCAATGGATTTTGATGACTTAATTATGATGACAACAGTCTTGTTTGAACGAGTTCCTGAAGTGCTCGAGTATTATCAAAATAAATTTCAGTATATTCATGTGGATGAGTACCAAGATACAAACAATGCGCAGTATCGTCTCGTCAAAATGCTGGCTTCAAAATTCCGTAATGTCTGCGTAGTAGGTGACTCCGATCAGTCAATCTATCGCTGGCGTGGTGCGGATATAGGCAACATACTATCTTTTGAAAAAGATTATAAAGAAGCGAATGTCATTCTTTTAGAGCAAAACTACCGTTCCACCAAGAGGATTTTGCAAGCAGCAAATGAAGTGATCGACAATAATAAAAGTCGCTATGATAAGAAATTACGTACAGATAACCCCGAAGGCGAATTAATCTCGATCTATAAAGCGCGCGATGAAAAAGACGAATCACAATTTGTTGTCCAACAAATTATCGAGTTGAAAGAAAAACTCGGTTTAACATTGGATCAATTTGCCATCCTATACCGAACTAACGCACAGTCCCGTCTAATTGAGGAATACTTATTGAAGTCAAATCTTGATTACACAATTGTAGGCGGTACGAAGTTCTATGATCGAAAAGAGATTAAAGATTTACTTGCCTATTTACGTCTGATTGCGAATAACGACGATGACCTAGCGTTAGCAAGAATCATTAATGAACCGAAACGAAGCATCGGTGCTACTTCATTCGAACGTATGGCTACGTTTGCATTACAAAATGACCGCTCCATGTTTGATTCATTGCAGGAAGTGGATTTCATGGGCTTACCGAAAAGAGCATTAACGGAAGCGGTGAAATTCCATGAACTAATCAATGGATTTACTCAAATGCAAGAGTTTTTATCAATCACCGAACTAGTGAAAGAAGTCATTGATAAATCGGGTTATCGTGAGATGTTGGAAAAAGAAAAATCAATCGAGGCAGAAAGCCGTCTTGAAAACATTGAAGAGTTTTTATCGGTCACAGAAGCGTTTGAGAAACGTGCAGCAGAAGAAGAGGAAGAACCTTCACTTGTTGCATTCTTGACTGACCTCGCTTTAGTAGCGGATATTGATACATTGGATAAAGAAGAGAACACTTCCACTGAAAAAATCGTCCTAATGACGATGCACGCTGCAAAAGGCTTGGAATTTCCTGTGGTCTTCGTGCTTGGCATGGAAGAAAACATATTCCCGCACATTCGTGCACTTGCAGATCCGGAAGAAATGGAAGAAGAACGAAGACTTGCGTATGTGGCAATCACACGGGCGGAACAACGCCTTTACCTGACGAGTGCAGGTCACAGGATGTTGTTCGGTAAGTCAAACTTTAATCAACCATCTCGTTTCCTCAATGAAATCTCGGAAGAACTGACAGAGCTGTTGGCAGATGGGAATGGCATGAGTGTACCTTTCGCTCAAGCACCCAAAGCAAAAGCCAAACGACCTGCAGTTAAACGTCCAGTTTATAATGAAAGTGGCGGAGAGAAAATGCAGTGGAAGCCAGGAGACAAGGCGTCCCATAAAATATGGGGAATTGGAACGGTAGTGAGTGTTAAAGGTAAAGCAGATGATATGGAGCTGGACATTGCATTCCCTAATCCAGTAGGAATCAAGCGATTATTAGCCAAATTTGCACCGATTGAAAAAGAATAAAGCGTCCCTAAGGAGCGTGGAAAATAGATGGATGATGTTCTAAAACTAGAGAAGCGGGTAGAGGAGCTAAATAACCTTCTACATAAGTATGGCCATGCTTATTACGATTTGGATGCGCCTATCGTTCCGGATTCAGAATACGATGAAAAAATGCAAGAATTGATTGCAATTGAAAAAGAGCATCCTGACTTGATTTTTCCAGACTCACCAACACAGCGAGTGGATGGAGAGGCACTTGAGGAATTCAAGAAAGTTACTCATAGGCATCCGATGCTAAGTTTGGCAAATGCATTTAATGAAGAAGAGATAAGGGATTTTGATAGACGAGTGAAAGAAGCAACTGGTAATACTGTTTATGTATGTGAGCTGAAAATTGATGGTCTTGCTGTTTCATTGCAATACGAAGAAGGTCGTCTTGTACAAGGTGCTACTCGTGGAGACGGTGCAGTTGGAGAAGACATTACAGCCAACTTAAAAACAATTGACTCAATTCCACATGAATTGAATGAGTCCTTAACGATTGAAGTGCGTGGCGAAGCGTATATGCCGAAGAATTCGTTTGTTAAATTAAATGAAGAACGTGATAATGCAGGGGAAATGCCTTTTGCTAATCCACGAAATGCAGCTGCGGGATCACTTCGTCAACTGGATTCAAAAGTAGCGGAGAGCAGAAATTTAGCTACATTCATTTATGCGGTAGGCGGTGATGCGGAAGTATATGGCTTGGATAGTCAATTGGATGCGCTCAATAAAGTGGATGAGCTAGGATTGACGACGAATAAGGAACGTAAGCGTTGTACGACGATTGAAGAAGTATTGGAATACGTTGCCTACTGGACGGAAAATAGACTAAACCTCGATTATGAAATTGATGGTATTGTAATAAAAGTTGATAACTTCGAATCGCAGGAACAACTAGGCTATACAGCAAAGAGTCCTAAATGGGCTATTGCCTATAAGTTCCCTGCCGAGGAAGTGCATACACAACTGTTAGATATTGAGTTAAGTGTAGGCCGGACAGGTGTAGTGACACCAACAGGAATTCTTGAACCGGTTCTTGTAGCAGGTACGACAGTAGGACGAGCATCTTTGCATAACGAAGACTTGATCCGTGAGAAAGATATTCGTATAGGTGATCACGTCGTGTTGCGAAAGGCTGGCGATATCATTCCTGAAATCGTCATGTCATTGAAAGAACAGCGGACGGGTGAAGAAGAACCTTTCCATATGCCTGATAACTGTCCTGTATGCGATTCAGAACTTGTGAGGATTGAAGGAGAAGTGGCGCTGCGTTGTGTGAATCCTAAATGCCCTGCGCAGATGAAAGAAGCGTTAATCCATTTCGTTTCAAGAAGAGCAATGAATATCGAGGGTGTTGGAGAAAAGCTGGTTGAACAATTGTATACAGCTGATTTGGTACAAGATGTATCCGATTTATATACGTTAACGAAAGAGTCGCTATTGAGCTTGGAACGGATTGGAGAGAAGTCCGCAACGAATATTTTGACGGCTATTGAACAGTCCAAAGAGAATTCATTAGAAAAATTGCTATTTGGGTTGGGCGTTCGCCATGTCGGTGAAAAAGTCGCAAGAATCTTAGCGGAAGAGTACCGTACCCTCGATGCATTAGAACAAGCAACAGAAGAAGAACTTGTAAATATTTTTGAAATCGGTGCGATTGTTGCTGATTCTGTGACAACGTACTTTAGTACAGAAGAAGTTCAGGAAGTAATGAACAAGTTACGTTCTTATGGCGTGAATACGGTTTATAAAGGTGCCACACGTGAAGAGTTGCCAACTACTGGACCTTTTGCTGGAAAAACGATCGTATTGACAGGAAAGCTCACAGAATTGACCCGTGGAGAAGCTAAAGAACAGATTGAATCGCTTGGCGGGACTGTTAGTGGCAGTGTCAGTAAGAAAACGGATCTGGTCATTGCCGGCGAAGATGCAGGCTCCAAATTGACGAAAGCACAAGAATTAGAGATTGAAATTTGGGATGAACAAGCTATGCTTGATGCCCTTGGAGTGGATACGAATGAAAAGAACGACTAAGTGGCTTATAACGGGAATTCTGTCGGCAGTCTTGCTGACAGGATGTGTACCGGCGCCGAGCGATGATCAGGAAAAAGCAGTACAGGAAACAGAGGAAAGTGAGCAGGAAATGGTGCTCATTCCTGATGCTCAAGTTAAAAAAGAGTACTACCGGACACCGGTTCCATTTAAAAAGAGCGCAAGCCGAGGGTTGGTAGTCAATAACCTCAATACGAAGTACGATATTCAGGAAACCGAGGAAGGCTTATTGCGCCTGTCTTCATTGTATTATGACCCTAAAGATTATTTCTTCCAGGAGGGTCAGTATATAGACCACGATACTGCGAAGCAATGGATTTCCAGAAAATCAAACTTTGAAGCAGGTCTCAATCCGGCAATCACTGATGATATGTCACCGGCCCAAATTGCGGATGAGGCACCGATTTATCTTGCGCATATCGTCGAGCAAAACTATTTACAGATGACCGACGATAAAAAAGTGAAATTGGCTGGCATTACTATTGGACTAGCAATGAATTCGATTTATTATCCACGTGAAGGCAATGAACGCCGGATTGATGATAAAACAATCGAAGAAAAAGGTAAGAAGATGGCTGATATTATTTTAAGTAGGTTGCGCAGTAACCCCGAGCTTGCGGATATACCAATAGCAGTTGGATTGTTCAAGCAAGAAAGTCGAAACGATATAGTACCAGGCACATATTTTGCCACTTCATTTGCTGCAAAAGGAAAAAATGAATTCACTGGTTGGAAAGAAGTAGATGAGCAGTATGTATTACTTCCCGCGTCTTCATCAACAGGGAATTATCGTGACTTAAATACGACATTCAAGAACTTCAAACAAGACATTGATGATTACTTCCCAAGTTTTGTGAATGTCATTGGAACAGCTTTCTATAAAGATCAGAAACTACATTCATTACGTGTAGAAATTCCTATACAATTTTTCGGCAAGACGGAGCTGATTGGATTTTCACAATACTTGACTTCGTTGGTTAAAACACATTTTAAAGATGTACCCATCGAAGTAAGTGTAACGTCAGTTAATGGACCGGAAGTGTTAATTGTCAATGATAATGATCGAGAAGAACCGTTTGTACACGTCTATGGATATTGACATATTTTAGGTGGTAACACGAACTTTCCAAGAAACTGATTAAATGGTATGATTAATTGTACGATTGCAAAATGAGGAGGAACGATGTATGACAACATTTTCGAAAGAAGACGTCAAGTATTTTGCGGATTTCGTCCGTATTGGCCTCTCCGAGGAAGACAAAGAAAATTTCTCTGTTAAAATAGCAGATTTGATTGAAAGTGTAAGTAATTTAAATGAAGTAGATGTAACAGGTGTAGAGCCTATGACACATCCTGTTGCTATGATCAACGTCTTACGTGAAGATCAGCCAAAAGATATCTTGGACCGTGAAGTAATGCTAGCCAGTGCAGAAGATCAGGAAGACGGACTTATTAAGGTTCCAGATATCCTATAATCGAATTCGCAGTATAGAATACCATTCATGGCACAATGATAGTAGGAGGAAAAGTGATGACGTTAACTAGTAAAACAGCAACAGAACTTCAAGCTCTTTTACAAAAAGGGGAAGTTACTGCTACAGAAGTAACAGAAGCAACATTACAAACGATTGAACAACGCGAAGAGAAAATTCACGCGTTCATTCATGTTGCAAAGGAAGAAGCAACGAAACGTGCGGAACAGCTTGATCAAGAGGCTGCAGATACACGCGGACGTCTCTTTGGAGTTCCAATCGGTATTAAGGACAATATTGTAACAAAAGATATGACGACAACATGTGCAAGTAAGATGTTGGAAGACTTCGTACCCGTTTATAATGCTACAGCTATAGAAAAATTAGAAGCCGCGGGTGCAGTTAATATGGGGAAACTCAATATGGATGAGTTTGCAATGGGATCCACGACAGAAACATCCTATTTCGGCAATACATTGAATCCTTGGAATACAGACTATGTACCAGGTGGTTCTTCAGGTGGTTCTGCAGCGGCAGTCGCAGCAGGAGAAGTTCCACTTTCTCTTGGGTCAGATACTGGCGGTTCGGTTCGTCAACCAGCTGCATTCTGTGGAATTGTTGGAATGAAACCTACATACGGTCGTATTTCACGTTTTGGTTTAACAGCATTCGCTTCTTCACTCGATCAAATCGGTACACTGTCACGCACGGTAGAAGATAATGCATTATTGCTTAGCGTAATCGCAGGAGAAGATTACAATGACAGTTCATCTTCCGCAAAAGCAGTTCCTGATTTCACAGCAGCACTTACAGGAGATATTAAAGGGTTGAAAGTTGCAGTTCCCAAACCTTATCTAGGTGAAGGTGTGGATGCAGAAATCGCGAAGACAGTAAAAGAAGCAATTGCTGTATTGGAATCACTTGGTGCGGTTTGTGAAGAAGTGGAATTACCGCATATTCAATACGCGCCCACTACGTATTATGTAATCTCTTCTTCGGAAGCACAATCCAATCTTTCACGTTTTGACGGATTGCGTTATGGATATCACACAGAAAATGCTGAGAACTTGGAGCAAGCATATTTCCGTACGCGTCAAGAAGGATTCGGCGACGAAGTAAAAAAACGTATTATTTTCGGTACGTATGCAATGAGTGCGGATCATCATGAAGATGTATATGTGCGTGCACAAAAAACACGTACGTTAATTGCGCAAGACTTTGATTCGGTATTTGAAAAGTATGATGTAGTCATCGGACCAACTGCTGCTACAACTGCATTTAAGCTTGGCGAAACTGGTGGAGATCAGCTCGTTCATTATGCTAATGATGTCTTGGCTGTGCCAGCTAACCTAACAGGTCGTCCGGCACTATCGGTACCATGTGGTTTCGTTAACGAACTACCGGTTGGAATGCAAATCATGGGTAAACACTTTGACGAGGAAACATTGTACAAAGTCGCTCATGCCTATGAGCAAGCTACAGATTTCCACAAGCGTACTCCATCGATTCAGGAGGGGAAATAATCATGAACTTTGAGACAATTGTTGGATTAGAAATCCACGTAGAGCTAAAAACAGATACTAAAATTATGTCTCCTGCACCCGCACATTTCGGTGCAGAGCCAAATAAAAACATTCACGTAACAGACATCGCATATCCAGGTGTTTTACCTACGTTAAATAAAAAAGCAATCGAATACGGAATGAAAGCTTCCATGGCATTAAACTGTGACATCGCGCCGATTATGAACTTCGATCGTAAGCATTACTTTTATCCAGATAACCCAAAAGCATATCAAATCACTCAGGACAAGCGCCCTGTTGGAGCGAATGGTTGGATTGAAATTGAAGTGGATGGCAAGAAAAAGAAAATTCGTATTGAGCGTGTACATCTAGAAGAAGACGCAGGGAAATTAACGCACACTGAAAACGGCCACTCATTGGTCGATTTAAACCGTCAGGGTACACCGCTAATCGAAATCGTAACAGAAGCAGATGTCCGCTCACCTGAGGAAGCTTATGCATTCTTGGAAAAACTAAAAGCGATCATTCAATACACAGGCGTTTCTGACGTCCGTATGGAAGAAGGCTCACTTCGTTGTGACGCGAATATTTCATTACGTCCATTTGGCCAAGAGAAATTCGGAACAAAAACAGAATTGAAAAACTTGAACTCATTCAACTTTATTCGCCGCGGTATTGCGAATGAAGTAGCACGTCAAGAAAAGATCCTATTGTCTGGCGGTACCATTCAACAAGAAACACGTCGTTACGATGAAGCAACTGGCGATACAGTATTGATGCGTATCAAAGGTAGTGCCAATGACTATCGTTTCATTAACGATCCAGACTTACCGGACGTTCATATTGAACAAGAATGGATGGATCGTGTTCGTAATGAAATTCCTGAGTTACCGGATGCGCGTAAAGAACGTTATGTATCCGAAATGGATCTTCCAGAATATGATGCACACGTATTAACGTTGACGAAAGAAATGTCTGATTTCTTTGATGCAACCGTAAAAGCTGGAGCGGAACCCAAATTGGCTTCTAACTGGTTGATGGGGGATGTATCAGCTTATCTAAATGCAGAATCGAAAGAACTGCATGATACTCCGCTGACACCTGAAAACTTAGCACAACTTGTAAAATTGATTACAGATGGTACGATTTCTTCTAAAATCGCGAAAAAAGTATTTACTGATCTCGTGAAAAAAGGTGGAAATCCTGCTGATATCGTCAAAGAAAAAGGACTTGTTCAAATTTCAGATGAAGGTACATTACGTACAATCATTACTGAGATCCTGGACAATAATGAACAATCTATTGAAGACTTTAAAAATGGTAAAGATCGTGCAGTTGGATTCTTAGTTGGACAAGTTATGAAAGCAACAAAAGGACAAGCCAATCCGCCGCTTGTAAATAAATTATTGATGGAAGAGATCAAGAAACGTTAATCTATCAATCCAATGAAAACGTTCCAGGAGAGGCCAAAATAGTCTGATCCTGGACGTTTTTCCACGTTAACTTACACAGTGAAACAGGGGGGATTATATTGAAAACAGAACAACAATATTTTGAAGATGCTGTATCACTTCAAACGTATATGGACAAAATGGAAACACATAAGGAAAACAGTTTTTTGATCTATAATGCATTTGAAGTACCACAGGATGATGAATTTATTGAATTGCTGAGAGAAAAGAAACCCCATATATTAGTCATTACAGAGGACTGGTGTGGCGATGCAATGCTGAATAATCCAATCCTTCGAAAAATTACGGAAGCTGCCAATATAGATGTTCGCGCTGTGTTGAGGGATGAAAATCCAGAACTGATTGACCGATATTTGACGAATGGTGGGCGTTCGATTCCGATGTACCTACTATTAAATGCAGCAGGTGAAGTAGTCGAAAAGTGGGGACCACGGGCACCGGTTCTTCAGAAGTATGTGATGGATGTTCGCGCGAAGTTACCGACTAAAGATGCATCTGATTTTGAAGAGAAGCAAAAAGTGTTTTATTCTCAGTTGATGTCTGAATATACATCTAAGCCCGAAAATTGGCTTGCTGTTTATAGTGACATTCGTTCGACGTGGCTTCCTGTTTTACAAATGTCTAAGTAACAATTTGCAAGAAACCATTTGAAAATGGTAGAGGTCTGACTTATTTCAGACGCGAAAGGATCGAGGGGAAAGTGTATGAAACGTGCACGCATTATTTATAATCCTACTGCAGGAAGAGAAGTCTTCCGTAAACATTTAGCAGAAGTCCTCGAAAAATTGGAGAAAGCGGGTTATGAAACATCCGCTCATGCTACAAGCTGCGAAGGTGATGCAACTGTAGCAGCGCGAGACGCGGTTCGCAGAGGATTCGATGTGATTATTGCTGCTGGTGGCGATGGGACGCTCAATGAAGTAGTTGCGGGTGTCGGACATTTTGATAAACGTCCAAAAATCGGTTTGATTCCTATGGGTACAACGAATGATTTTGCTAGAGCGTTACGTATTCCTAGAGAAATTGATGACGCTGTAGATATTATTTGCCAAGGAGATTCTATTCCAGTCGATGTAGGTTTAATGAATGATCGCTATTTTATTAATATCGCGGGTGGCGGCCGAATGACGGAATTGACATATGAAGTACCAAGCCGTTTGAAAACAGTAATTGGTCAGTTGGCTTATTATTTAAAAGGAATTGAAATGTTGCCTTCTATACACTCCAGTCATCTTCGTATTGAGTATGATGGAAATGTATTTGATGAAGAAGCCATGATGTTTTTGATTGGATTGACTAACTCAGTTGGTGGTTTTGAGAAATTAGCACCTAACTCCAGTATTAACGATGGATATTTCACTTTGCTTATTTTAAAGAAATGCAATATTGCAGAATTTATTCGTGTGGTTACATTAGCTTCTCGTGGAGAACATTTGGATGATCCTTTAGTTGTTTCGGCGAAAGCGGAAAAAATTGTTGTGACTTCGAAAGACGAGGTATTATTGAATTTGGATGGAGAATACGGTGGAGTGTTGCCTGCTACTTTCCAAAACTTATATCAACATGTCGAAATGTTCGTACCTTTACAGAAACTACGTCCGCAGGATCAAGCCAAACAAATCAAATAAAAGAAAAAGTAAAAAGACTATTCCAGTCGAAGTTCTAACGTTCGGATGGAATAGTCTTTTATTGTGAAAAATTAATTGGGTGAGCCCGATGCAATACGCATCGTATCAGGTCGATATTAAATGTATTCAATCGCTTCTCCTTGTTTAGCAGCTAACTTTGGCACTTCTTGCAACGGCATCCAACGATAACTGAATAATTGACCTGCGTCTTTACCTTCACCTTCTACGATATATTCCCATTCGTGCTTGTTTTCTCCTAGATAAGAAAAATGGAAAATCGTACGTTCATAAATTACGTTTTTGTCTTCTGGGAAGTATTTTGAAGCTTTAACTTTACCTTCTAGTATAAGTTCATCACGCACGATACCGGATTCTTCTTCGATTTCTCGATATAATGCATCCAATAATAGTTCGTTGCGTTCGATTGTACCACCAGGAACTTGTAAACCTGCTTCAGGCTGATCCTTTTGCTCATAAACAAGCAATTTACGGTGTCTGCCTTCCCCTTTTGTAATATACGCTAATACTTTTCTTTTTACTCTTTTCATTGACTTTCACCTCTCAATAGTTAATTAATTATACTTTAAATCCTTACTAATTACAAGTAAAATGGGTTAATCGATTAGTATACAACAAGTAGACGTACTATGAATATGAAAATACGTCTAAATTTCAACAAATTGTTTTAAATAGGTTATTTTAATGAGTTTTAAGGGAAACCCTAAAATAGAACTATGCAAGGAGTGATGGTGTGTATAAAAGACAAGAAAAGCGTCTGATGTGGTTGGCATTTATTGTCGCGGGTATAATGTTATTATCTATTGTTGGAAGATTATTCTCGTGAAAAGAGGAGGTGGCCTGTGTGGATCCAGTTTTTTATTCCAGAATATTGACTGAACTAACATTATCGTTTCATATTATCTATGCAACAATTGGGGTGGGTGTCCCACTTATGATTATGCTAGCCCAATGGGTTGGTATCAAGAAGAACGATGAGCATTATATTTTGTTGGCTAGACGTTGGGCACGCGGTTTCGTCATTACAGTTGCTGTTGGGGTTGTGACGGGAACAGCAATTGGGTTGCAGCTTTCTCTATTATGGCCTAATTTTATGGAGCTGGCTGGAAATGTGATTGCCTTACCATTATTTATGGAGACATTCGCCTTCTTCTTTGAAGCGATTTTCCTCGGCATTTACTTATATACATGGGATCGCTTTGAGAATCAAAAGAAACATTTTCTACTTCTTATTCCAGTCGCGCTCGGAGCGTCATTCTCCGCAGTATTCATTACCATTGTAAACGCCTTCATGAATGCACCACAAGGCTTTAATTTAGTTAATGGTGAATTGATTAACGTCAATCCACTTGTGGCAATGTTTAATCCTGCTATGCCGACAAAAGTGGCACACGTGGTTGGGACAGCTTATATGACGTCTGCCTTTTTGTTGGCAGCCATTGCCGCGTTTCGTTTGTTGCGTGGTTCGAATCATGTCTACCATAAAAAAGCTTTATACCTAACTTTGAAAGTGGGATTCATTTTTAGTGTGAGTGCAGCGCTGATTGGTGATTTTTCAGGTAAGTATTTAGCGGAGTATCAACCTGAAAAGCTAGCAGCGGCTGAATGGCATTTTGAGACGGAAGAAAATGCTCCTTTAATTTTGTATGGCGTGTTAGACGATGGAGAAGTTAAATATGCCATTAAAATACCGTATGCACTTTCTATTTTAGCGCATGGTGTACCTAGTGCTGAAGTCGTCGGATTGGATCAGTATCCTGAAGAAGATACACCCCCATTATATATCCATTACCTGTTTGATATTATGGTAACCATTGGAATGCTATTGATGATGTTGTCGGCTGTCTACTGGATTGGTATGTGGCGAAGATGGTCCTTTGTCCAGTCTCGCTTATTCCGATGGCTAATCGTTATAGGGGGGCCACTCGTATTTATTTCACTTGAAGCAGGTTGGTGGTTAGCAGAAGTAGGTCGTCAGCCGTGGATACTACGCAATATAATGCGCACCTCAGAAGGTGCGACAACTAGTGGGCAAGTACCGACTATGCTTGTACTTTTTGCACTTCTTTATCTAGTTCTCGGTATCGGTAGTGTGGTTGTATTAAGGAGAATGTTCATCCGGAATCCTGTAGAACAAGAAATCATAGATCGGCAGCAGGAGAAAGGCGGTGACATTCGATGAATATTGAAATACTAGGGATTACGGTATTGTGGATATTTTTGTTTGGTTACATTATGATTGGCGCGATTGATTTTGGAGCAGGATTTTTCAACGCTTACAGTTTATTTACGGGTCGACAACGAATATTGACTAATGTCATTCAGCGCTATTTGTCACCAGTTTGGGAAGTGACAAATGTATTTCTAGTATTCTTCTTCGTAGGGATTATTGGATTCTTCCCGAAAACCGCTTTTTATTATGGCACCACATTGTTAGTCCCGGTTAGTTTTGCCATTATTCTTCTGGCAGTCCGAGGTTCGTACTATGCATTTGAGACGTATGGAGCGCGTGGTCATAAAGGATACTCTTTTGCCTACGGTTCGACGGGTTTATTACTACCGGCTTCACTATCAATCGTATTGACAATTTCTGAAGGTGGATTTATTGAATTAGTGAATGGACAGCCAGTTTTAGATTACTGGAAGTTATTCACTAGCCCGCTCACTTGGTCAATTGTGGTACTTAGCATTGCAGCAACACTGTATATTTCATCAGCATTTTTGACATGGTATGCCAATAAAGCAGGAGATCACGAGGCGACACAACTTTTGAGGAAATACGCGCTTATTTGGGCAGTGCCAACGATCATCGCAGCTGGAGGGATTATATTTGAATTACGTAAGCATAATCCGCTACATTACGAAAGCATCCAAACATTCTGGCCAATGTTCCTGATATCGCTCCTATTGTTCCTAGGTACGGTTTTCCTCATATGGAAACAGCGTCAGTATGGTGTGGCATTTGGATTACTAATGGGACAATTCATATTCGCCTTCTTTGGTTATGGTGCATCGCATTATCCATATTTGCTCTACCCGTACTTGACTATTTACGATAGCTTTACGAACCAAGCAATGGCAATCGCTTTAATCATTGCGTTCATCTGTGGATTGTTTCTGCTAATTCCATCGCTTTATTTACTATTACGTATGTTCCTATTCAATAAAGAATATGTAAAAGGAAAAGAAAATCATCATGCATAAGGGGGCATTAAGATGAATGAATTTCTGATTTTCTATGCACCTTTTTTAGTTATCATCGCGGGTATCGTACTATCGTTCTTTGTGGTTTTAAAAGATGATGCAGTGACAAAAAACGAATTTGAAAATAGTGAAAAAACAGACGTGTAAATCCGTCTGTTTTTTCTTTGGCTTCCCATGGTACACTAGAAGTATCTGAAAGATGGAGGAAAAATCATGAGCTTTGCAGTAAATAAAAATGAAAAAATTCGAGTGACTATAGAAGATCTAACACATGATGGAGCGGGCGTAGCGAAAGTAGAAGGCTATCCTCTATTCATTCCAGGAACATTGCCTGGGGAAACAGTCGATGTCCATGTTTTGAAGACATTGAAGAAATACGGCTTCGCCAAGTTACTAAATATCGTGGAACCATCCGCATCCCGTGTGACACCCCCTTGTCATGTATTCCCGACATGTGGAGGCTGCCAATTGCAGCATATATCTTATGAAAGCCAGTTGATTCAGAAACGTAAATCTGTTCGCGATGTAATGGACCGGATTGCTAAGCTTCCTGACGTACCTGTGCATGTAGTAAAAGGGATGGATGATCCGTGGCGTTACCGCAATAAATCACAAATACCATTTGATACGGAAAATGACCGCGTAATTTCAGGTTTCTATAAAGCCCGTACACATCACATCGTGGATACTGATGTTTGTCTAATCCAAACGAAAGAAGCAGACGAACTGATGACGATGCTTAAGTATAAGCTTCAACAGCTTGGTATCGATACATATGATGAACATACACACAAAGGCATGCTTCGTCACTTGATCGTAAGAAAAGCACGTCAGACGGGTCAAGTGATGGTTGTACTCGTAACTCGACATAAAAAATTCCCGCAAAAAGACGCGGTAGTCGAATTAATTCAGCAACACTTACCGAATGTGACATCTATTATGCAAAATGTGAATACAGCGAATACGAACGTCATCATGGGCAATGAAATGATCCAGCTATATGGTACAGATGTCATTATTGATCGGATTGGAGAAACTGAATTTGAGATTTCAGCACGTTCTTTCTACCAAATAAATCCTGTACAAACGGAAGTGTTGTATCAACAGGCACTTGATTATGCGAACTTGACTGGAAATGAAACAGTAGTAGATGCGTATTGTGGGATCGGAACGATTACATTATTCTTGGCTAAACAAGCAAAGGAAGTATACGGAGTCGAAATAGTGCCACAGGCGATAGAAGATGCAAAGCGTAACGCTGAACTAAACCATATTACTAACGCTCATTTTGAAGCGGGGCCAGCAGAAGAGATTATTCCAAAATGGTACGCGCAAGGTAAAGAGTTTGATGTATTAGTCGTCGATCCACCACGTAAAGGATGCGATGAAAAATTATTAGAAACCATCTTAACGTATAAACCGAAGAAGATTGTGTATGTGTCTTGTAATCCAGGAACATTGGCGCGGGATTTACGCATTCTAGAAGATGGTGGCTATTGCACGAAGGAAGTCCAACCGGTTGATATGTTCCCGCATAGTAGTCATGTCGAGTGCGTGGCGTTGATAGAGTTGAAATAAGTTGGTAGCAATGATATTTGGAGATTTTAGATAAACAGAAAGTATATTTTATGTTCCCTCGGACGAATGTTCCGAGGGATTTTTTGACGTACTGGAACCGAGTTTATTTAACAAAAATATAGTTACTTTTTAACATGATGGAACCTATGTCAATAAAATTTATTACCTTTATAATTTCATCTTTTAATAAAAAGTAGACGTTAAAACATCTGATGAAAACACTATTAGATATATTGCTCAACATATATATTTTCTTCGTAAAAGGACGACTTAGAGCGGTGCTTGCGAAGTCTTTCTAATTGTACTATAGGGGAATCGGGTTATTTGTCAAATAAATTGCAATAGAAAGATATTTACGTGGCATGGTATTAATATTATACTAAAAGAATAGAATGATGAGTAATGAAAGAGAGGTGAAGTATATGCATTCCAATAAAATACCAGAAGAAATTTCACTTCCAGCTTTGCTGTTGGATCTGCCTGCTTTTGAGGAGAACTGTAGACAAATAGCAAGTTATGGTAATGGAAAAAAGATAAGGATCGCTACAAAATCTATTCGTTCTGTAGAGGTTATTAAGAGAATTTTAGATTCCAGTTCTGTGTTCCAAGGGGTAATGTGCTACAGCCCAGAGGAAGCCGTTTTTCTTGTTGAAAAAGGATTGGACGATATTTTAATAGCATATCCTTGCTGGGACAAAAAAGCCTTATCTGATATTTCAATTCTGAACTCTAAAGGGAAAAATATTATTTGTATGGTAGATGCAGCTGAGCATGTTGACCATCTCAATCATATTGCTAAGGAAACAAAGGGGAGTTTTTATCTTTGTATTGATGTTGACATGAGCACAACCTTTTTTAATCTTCATTTTGGTGTAAGAAGATCGCCACTGAAAGATTCTATAGCAGTATTAGAGCTTGCTAGAAAAATTAAACAATTACAGAACCTAGAGCTCATTGGAATAATGGGCTATGAAGCTCAAATTGCAGGGGTAGGAGATAAAGTCCCTTCTCAACGGTTGAAAAATAGTGTTATAGAATTCTTGAAAAAGAAATCAATTAAGGAAGTAGAAGAGCGAAGAAACAAAGTAGTTCATGCACTAAGACAAGAGGGATTTTCACTGCCATTAGTTAATGGAGGCGGTACTGGAAGTCTCGATTCAACGACTAAAGAAGATGTTGTTACAGAGGTTGCAGTAGGATCTGGTTTTTATTCACCAAAGCTATTTGATTATTATAATGGCTTTTTATACAAGCCGGCATTGTTTTACGCTTTACCTATTGTTCGAAAACCTGCGCCCAATATATACACCTGTCACGGTGGAGGGTATGTATCATCGGGGCCACCCGGTAAGGATAAGGAACCGCAGCCAGTATATCCGGTAGGCGGGAAGTTGCTTGATTTAGAAGGAGCAGGCGAGGTTCAAACACCGGTACATTATGAAAATGCAACTCTGGAAATTGGAGATGCCATTATTTTTCGTGCTGCAAAAGCGGGAGAAGTTTGTGAACGCTTTCAAGAGATTGTATGTCTATCTGACCAACAAATAGTTGGGCGGCATAAAACATATCGAGGAGAGGGAGTATGTTTTATATGATGAAAAAGGATGAGAGAAAAACATGGAAGAATTGGGCACATACAAGTGAAAGTACTCCCGAGAATATATTTTACCCAACCTCAATTGAAGACGTTTGCAAGCTCGTAAAAGAAGCCTCAAAACAAAATAAGAGAATAAGAGTAGTAGGTGCTGGACATTCATTTACAAGTTTAGTTCAGACCAGTGAGTGGCTAGTTTCTCTTGATCAGTTAAGTGGGATCGAGTCCATAAATGAAGAGGAATGTTACGCCACAGTACTTGGTGGGACCCGTTTGTTTCAAATAGGTGAAGAATTAGGTAAGCTAGGGTATGCGCAGGAAAATTTAGGGGATGTGAATGTACAAAGCATAGCAGGAGCTATTTCTACAGGCACCCATGGCACAGGGGTAGCATTTGGAAACATTTCAACCCAAGTAGTAGAGCTTGTATTAGTAACCGGGTCGGGTGAAATTCTAACCATCTCAGAAGAAAGCAACCCTACATATTTTAAGGCGTGTCTTGTATCACTGGGGCTTCTTGGCATTATCGTAAAAGTCACCATAAAAATTATTCCTTGTCCAATCTACGAATACAAGAGTCGGAAAATTGAATTTACTGAACTTGAACAGCAACTTGAACAACTCATAAAGTCAAACCGCCATTTTGAATTTTATTTGTTTCCATATTCAGATCTCGTTCAAGTGAAGACGATGAATATCATTGAACAAAAACCTCAGAGAATGGCACTTCATCATTTTAAAAATCTATTACTAGAAAACTATTTGTTCTTTATCTTCTCAGAAACATGTAGAATATATCCAAAGAGTAGTCGGTTTTTCAGCAGAATGTCTGCAAAAGGAGTGGGCACCTCGACTAAAAGAGCTAATAGTTATCAATTATTTGCAACGCCGAGATTAGTTCGATTTAGGGAGATGGAATACTGCATACCACTAGAAAATTTAAAGCCTGCCATGGAGAAAGTTCGAGAGTGTATCGTAACAAAAAAGCACGAAGTTCATTTTCCTATCGAATGTAGGACAGTGAAGGCAGATGATATATGGATAAGCCCCTCCTATCAGAGAGACTCTGCCTATATCGCTTTCCATATGTACAAAGGAATGCCCTACGAAGAATACTTTCATGATATGGAATCAATTATGCAAGAATTTGACGGCAGACCCCATTGGGCGAAAATGCATACTCGAACAAAGGAAGATTTGTTAACACTTTATCCTAAGCTATCAGATTTTCTTGCGGTTAGAGAGAAGCTCGATCCTGAGAGGATATTTATGAATCATTATTTGAATGAATTATTTAAGGTTGAGAGGGTCGGTCACCCGCCACGCTAAATTGTTAGCATGGCGGGGGTCTGACCCTTTGTTATATTTAAGTAAACATAAGCTACAAGATGTTTTTTGAAATATGAATGGAATCATTGAAAAAGATAAAGCGCCGTGAACCTATACAATTTTAATAATAATGTTATTAAACTAACAGAAGTCTAAATATTAAATGAGGTGCGTTTCTGTAAATATAGGAAATAGATTTGATATAGTTGTAGTTTAGAGATAGTGATGATAATCCAATCACAAGTGCTTGACAAAACGAAAGAAGGACCTTATCCCTCAGAGATTAATAAGAGGTAGGGTCCTAATTGTTTTTAACGAATAGATTAAAACAGATTTTTTGCTTTTCCTATAAGACCTTCTACTTTGTCGGAAGAAATTTTTGCTTTAACGACGTCAATGATTGGATTAATTTGTTTCTCGGGAAGTTGAACTCCAATGATTGATTCAACTGCTTTTACAGGATTTTTCGAAAACTGAGATGCAAAGTCCTTATCCGATTTTATTTTATTAATGAATTCTCCGACTTTCACTTGACCTTTTTTTCAAACATCAGGCGAGTCCTAAACCTTTTACAAGTTATAATAAATTCAATATATTCGACCTCATTCAGATGAATGCATACATAAAAACATGGACAAGTCAAAACCGGTGCTGAATATGAATAAATAAAGAAACAACTAATGCAGAATTATCGTAAATATCGACATCATGTTACAATTACTGAATTAGTTCATTATAATAGGAGGGAGGGTACTCAAATGGCATTAGGCATATTAGAAATTATGTATATAATTTTAATAGTCTTAGCAATAGGGATTCAAGTGTTACTGTATAAAAGTAAATCTAATAACAGTATAATCATAGTCAATATGGTGTTTGGCCTACTTTTATCTTACCTAGCGTTTACAACTTTCCCTACAAACTTTGCAGTTCAAAGAACATTAGCGATAGCAATGGGGATTGTAGCTATATTAGCAGTTGTTATAAAGTTCAGAAGTGAAGAACTTGTGCTGTTAAGTAAAATTGCGCTCTCAATTTCTATCGTTGTTAGCTTAGCCTTATTATTTTTATGATAAGTTATACACTATGAATAGAAGTAACAAAGACAAGATGCCCTGTAAATGGGTATCTTGTCTTTTATCTTTTACTATCACAGCAACAGTGCACTTTAGATGACTACATATCTGTCTTGTGAGTAGTATGTGTGGACTCCATTTCTTCCGCAATAGCTTTTGTTTCATGTACCGTACCGCGCGGATGATTTGGTGGCGCATAAATAGAATATAATTTGATGGGCACAGCACCAGTGTTCGTAAGATTATGCCAAGTACCAGCTGGAATAATAATAATATCATTATCCTGAACGTGCCGCTCGAAATCTACTTGATCTTTTCTACTCCCCATCTGAACAATACCTTGCCCTTCCTCAAGCCGAATAAATTGATCAACATGCGGATGTATTTCTAAACCAATATCCTCTCCAGGTGAAATACTCATAAGTGTGAGTTGCAAATGGTCACCGGTCCATAATGCAGTGCGGAACGTTTGGTTTCGTTTGGTTGCCTCTTCTATATTGATCGTGAAGGGCGTAGGACCAAAATCTGTTTGACGACGTTGTGTTAGTACAGATGGATACTCAGCTTGATTCATTTGATGTGTAGGATAAAAATTGAAACAAGGCCATACATACATTGGTTGATACCAAAACACTAACATGAAATTAGAAACAGGTTGATTGATTGAACTCATCCCTTTCTTTATGTTTTCATCATAGTATATGTCTATCAACACTTTTTGTGTTCAACAGAAATGTGAGCAAACGGCTAAACCAATTGTGACTAGAATTCACAAAGCGACCATTACTTTATTTGAATAAGAAAACGTACGAATATTTGAGTATGCGGAGAAGATAGAAGCTATGAATGCCGTGAAGAATTTCAGTGAATATACCATTCTAACTTATACGAAATAAGCAGTTAGTACTTTAATCCATAGCATACATCGCTACGTTTTTTTACATGTATATTGAATTGGAATATTTATAATTGAAGATACCAGTTCACAGAGTATGTCGAAGGATGTAATTTTGTGTTGATGAAAAAATCAAATTATATTTTTAAAACATGCATAAATTGCATTTCACTTATAAGAAAACGTTTGCAGACACAGTTATGACATATGTAAGCGTTTTGACTTTGAATAAATTGTGAAATGTTTCACATGGCGGTTTCTTTTGTTGTAGAACAGAGTATGATAAGAGTAACAAAAGAAATTGGTTAGCAGATTCCATTCAAGGAAGTATGCTGCCAAACAAAAGGGAGACTACACAATATGTGGGTTATCACATTGTTTGACCGAGCAAACGTAAGAATCTTTGAATATGCTGAAAAGGCCGAAGCAATAAAAGCAATGAAAAATTTTAACAATTACGCAGTCCTAACATACACATACTAAGCATTGGCTTTTATATTGATAAATAAATACAAATTAAAAGGAGACTGACAACATGTGGGTTATTACATTATTTGATCAAGAAAACGTGAGGATCTTTGAATATGCTGAGAAGGCAGAAGCAACTAGCGCAATGAAGAACTTTAACAATTACGCAGTTTTAACATACACATACTAAGCACTGACTTACCTATTGATAAATGAATACAAATTAAAAGGAGACTGGAAAACATGTGGGTAATTACTTTATTCGATCAAGCAAACGTACGTATTTTTGAATATGCTGAAAAAGCAGAAGCGACAGATGCAATGAAGAACTTCAGCAAATATGCAGTTCTTTCATACACAAAATAATTTCGTCATCAAACACCCGTAGCGATTTATTGCTGCGGTTTTTTTATATCTCTTTTTATTTTTAAGATAGAGTATTGTTTTTCACACAATCTACTATGCTAGAATACGACTATATCAACTATGACGTCAGGCTAGTAAAGAAGGGAATTATATGTTTAGTAAATTGAATACCTTTTTACAACGATGGATTGCCATCTTGACACCTCTTAGCTTAGTTATAGGTGTATTGTTTCATCAAGTAGGGGAGCAGTTATTATTTATCGTCTCCTGGCTGTTTGCGTTTATGACGTTCGTAGGTAGTCTTGGTATGAATGTTAAAGAAATTCGTATGGTAAGGAAGTATCCTGCCGTAGTGCTTGCAAGCATCGCCTTTTTGCATATAGTAATGCCTGCATGGGCTTATTTTTTATCCACAATCTTTTTTGATGATCATTTACTGACGGTAGGTTTTGTGTTGTCGGTAGCTATTCCGACGGGTGTTACGAGTGTAATTTGGGTAACTATCTCGAAAGGTAATCTGCCTTTGTGCTTATCTATCATATTGATTGATACATTACTGGCACCTATTATTTTACCGGCTATTCTATATTTCGTCGTAGGAGAAAATGTAACAATTGATACGATGTCACTAATACTTAATTTACTTTGGATGATTGTACTACCTACCATACTAGGTATTACGTTAAATGAACTATCAAAGGGAAGCATCCAAAATAAATGGGGCCCCTATTTAGCTCCATTTTCTAAATTAAGTCTATTTGCGATTGTTGCAATCAATGGTAGTGCCGTAGCGCCTTATGTACAGAAGGTTTCTTTAGAACTTGTCGGTATTATTGCTCTAGTATTGTTCATAGCGTTAACGGGCTATGCAACTGCCTTATGGATCGCGCATGTACTATGGAAGGATCCAATAATTGCTACGACGTTCATGTTTGTTGGGGGTATGCGAAATATCGCTACAGGTGTTGTAATAGCGACGACTTTCTTCCCGGCGAAAGTCGCAATGCCTGTCGTTTTGGGTATGCTATTCCAGCAAGTACTTGCCTCTGTATACAATAAGGTAGGGAATTGGTATGGAAGACGTCATTACAAGATTATTGAAGAGGTATAAAATAAAACAACTGCCGCCATTCTAAAGATTAGAAAGCGGCAGTTGTTTTATTTTTTCTTCTTCTTATTTTTGGGCCTAGATCCAAACTCTGCAGAAAACTCTTCTAATGAATGCCCCTCCGGATGTTGATTATTACTGTTACTCGCTTCTTTGTTTTTATTTTCATACGTATTCAACGGGTTGTGTGTCCGTTCATTCATGGTTTTTTTATTATTTTTATTCGTCATGTTCGTCCACCTCCTACTGACTAGAATGGACAAAATTCGAAGTTTTATGCGACAGCTAACGATATCAATAGAAGTCTGAAAAATGTTATCATGACTAAAAGATGAGGTGGAGCTATGCAAAAAGTATCTAGAATATTGCTGTTACTCGTCGTCAGTGCAATTTTTATGATAGCAATAGGGTGTTCAAATCAAAAGAGCGATCAGAATGAACAATCTAAACAAATAGAAATACGAAATAAACAGAACGAACAAGCGTTGATTGGGATCCGCGATGCGGCTGAAAAAGGAAAATTGCCCAACCAACAGTGGCAGGCAGGAAAATCTACTTTACAACAAATCCAAGATCAAATAGGAGAAGCAGATAAAGTAGAACGTGATAGTAAAGGAACGCATGTGGTTTATGAAAGAGAGCAGCTGAAGCTTCGTTTAACAGAGAATAATCTGGTCTACAAATTACGTACAGTGGAATCAACACTCGATGATGTTACGCAGTCTCAAACCAAGGAAATACTAGGAGCTCCGGATAAACTGAGACAAGTAGATGAGCAAACGGCATTTATTTATGAGTTGAATGATGAATATCGATTAACCTTGTTGTTTACTTCTTCAGAAAACCATGCATTCATCGTAGAAATTGCTGTACTTCATAAGCCGAGTGCTGAAATTCAGGCTGTGATAGAGGGAATGCAACTAGATGAGAAGCTAGGTCAGATGATTATGATGGGTGTGCAAGGTCCACAGCTGGATTCAGTAGCGAAAACATTTATTCAAGACAGACATGTCGGTGGCATCATTTTATTTAAACGTAATTTCGTTTCTGTTTCGCAGTCACTTAACTTGATTAATGAGTTAAAACAGGCCAATGCAAATTCAAAAACCCCGTTATTCATTGGTGCAGATGAAGAAGGAGGGCGCGTTACGCGATTGCCAAAAGGGCTCATGAAAACTCCTTCCAATCGTAAAGTTGGAAATGCTGCAAATGGGAAATATGCATACGATGTTGGAGAGTTAATTGGTCGGAAGATGAGTGCACTCGGGTTGAATATGGATTTTGCACCTGTACTTGACGTAGATAGCAATCCGAATAATCCAGTGATTGGTGACCGTTCATATGGTAATGATGCACGGCTAGTCAGTAAAGCAGGAATCCAGCAAGCGAACGGAATGGCGTCACAATATGTTATACCTGTCGTCAAACACTTTCCGGGACATGGTGATACAAGTATAGACTCGCATATTGATTTGCCCGTAATCACGCATACTAAGGAGCGCTTGCAGAATGTAGAACTGCTTCCCTTTAAACAGGCGATTAAGGGTGGCGTAAATGGGGTAATGGTCGGCCATTTACTTGTAGAGGCATATGATCCGAAAACACCTGCATCATTTTCAAAAATAATTATTCAAGACTTATTGCGTGATGAATTACAGTTTGACGGTGTTGTTATTACAGATGACTTGGTCATGGGAGCTATCGTTGAAAACTATTCGATTGGTGAGGTGGGAGTCCAATCTATTGTAGCAGGTGGAGATATTTTGCTCGTTGGGCATAAATATACGCCAGTAAACGAGCTACTCACCGCATTACAAGAGGCTATAAATGAGGGAGTCATTACAGAACAACGAATCAATCAAAGTGTCGAGCGTATTTTACTGATGAAGCAACAGTATGAAGTGAAGGATATTCAACGAGAGCAAGTGAATGTAGAAGAGCTGAATCAACAAACGAAGGAACTTATTAAGAAAATCGAATCAGGTAATTAACGATAAAGGAGTGATCGTATGGAAAAACGAGTCCTCTTACTTCATGGTTTTAATAAAAACTCACGCGATATGCAGACATTGTCTACCTATTTAGAACATCTCGGTTTTCAATGCAGATCGCTCGACTTACCGTTAACATATCATGAATTTGATCAATCTCTTTATGATGTGGAAAAACATTTATCCGATATGGTTTCAAAAAAAGATGGACCTATTCATTTGGTTGGTCACAGTACAGGCGGTCTTCTTATTCGAAAAGTATTGCAGGAATCACAATGGATGGATTCAATTGGTCATTGTGTGCAAATTGCCACGCCCAACAAAGGAAGTCAGCTTGCATACGTGGCGAGTAAAATTTCAGGATACACTGAGTACTATAGAACATTGCGGTCATTGAACGCAACGTATATTGAGCAACTAAATTTGCCGGACGTGACTCCCTTTTCAATTGGCGCAATCGCAGGAAACCGTAACCATTTATGGCTTGGAATGTTACTCCGAGGAGAAAATGATGGAAGAATAGAGTTGAGTTCAGTTTACTATCCGGGACTAGCTGATTTTATAACGTTGCCATATGGACATAAAGAAATCCATCACCAAAAAGAAGTAGCTGAATTAACTGCACGTTTTTTGCGAACTGGACATTTTTAATACATTTTTTTCTACTTGAAAAAATTCACAGCTCTAATTACCTTGTAATATTCATTTCAGCGGGCATGCTACAGCTGAGGGAATAAGGAGGATGATTGGATGAGTATTAGCGAAGAATTGAAAAAGTTGAAAGCATTTCACTGTGATGACCGATGTGTGCTGTCAGTATACTTAAACACGAATCCTGCAGATCCTGAACAACAGCAAGCAGCGTGGAGAATTCATTTGAAATCAGGTTTGAAAAGGCTTGATGAATATCTCGTCGCATCCGGAGATGAAAAGGAATTGAAAGCATTTCGTTCGGTGAAAGACCGCGTGATGAAGGAAGTTGAAGATAAGCAAAATGATTTGGCGAAAGGCGTTATCATTTTTGCGGCAGCAGATCCTGAAATTTGGTCTGTTCATTATGTTCAAGTGGCTGTCAAGACGAGCTTTCATTGGGAGAACCAGGCGATGACGAATGAATTCCAGTATATGTTACAAGCATATCCAGAAGCGGGAATAATACTCCCGAGTTACAGCAATGTCCGGATTTTGGATACAGCAATGGGGAGAGTCCATGACGAAACAGTGTATGAATTTGATTCGGGTCTCGATGTCTGGAAAGAACAAAAGGACATCAAGTCTTCCATACAGCGGGGAGTAGGAGGGCATACAGACGGCTTTGATCAGCGCTTAAAAGTGAATCTAGATCGTTTTTATAAAGACATGGGCTCTGTAGTTGGTAACATGAAGAAGAAGCGTGGATGGAAAGAAGTGCATGTGGCAGGGGAAGCGGAATTGGCCAAAAGCTTTGCGTCTATCTTGCGTGAAAAACCCGAAAGCTGTATTCATAAAAACTTTGGAAAATCGAACAATAATCACGTCATCCAAAAGATTTTCGAATCCCGTTAAGTAGACTCAAAAGAGGATGTCCCAGAAGTCAGTGACTTTAAGGGACATTCTTTTTTATGTGGTTTTAAGAATTAGATCAACCTCAAGTTTTAGATACAGTGAAAGAAAGTAGTGAGTACGAGGGGATTGAAGCTCCAGCTGGGGACGCTTTCCGGGGGAGTAATCTTGAGACTCCTCGTCCGCTACGCTCCCTGTGGGGTCTCAAGATCACTCTGATTCCCCAGGAGTCGCCCCAGCTTCCTCTTCAATCCTACGTTAAAAGTAGATGTACTTAGATCACTCACTGAAGGTAGTGTGTAATTTGTTGATGTATTCGAACTTATTTAAGTTCAAGTTCTGATCAAACTCAAACTCAAGTTTCAAACAACTACTAGCCCACTGACAGTGAACTACAATTAGTATCACCTACTCGCATTGCAAATCCCCGACCCAACACCTATTCCTCCTTATCAATTTCATGCACTGTGTTTCATGCTTTCTATCAAAGAATAATAACTAAAGTAATTTCAGAATATTAATAGTATACTAAGTTCTAAAGAGGGGGGAGTAATATGGGGAGAGGCAGAAAAATTACGTTGTGGGTGCTTAGTATACTATCCATTATAGCAGTGCTTGTCGCTATATTTGCAAACGCTTACATCTTGAAATCAAAACCACTTGAAGCAGGTGAGCACCAAGTATCATTCATTGATCAAGAAGTAGTTGTTACACGGGATCACAACGGAGTCCCGCATATCAACGCTGCTTCGGATGAAGATTTGTACCGAGCGCAAGGTTATGTGCAAGCGCAAGACCGTTTATTCCAAATGGATTTAGCACGCAGGCAGGCGAGTGGTCGCTTGGCAGAAGTTATTGGCGAAAAGGCCGTCGATACAGATAAGTTATTCCGTACATTTAGTTTGCGAAAAGCTGCGGAAGCTTCATATGAAGGATATGGAGAACATGCAAAAGCGGTGCTTGGTTGGTATGCAGAAGGGGTTAATGCATTCATTAAGGAAGCTACATCTGAAAAGAAGTTGTCCTATGAATTTGCGCTTCTTGGATATGAGCCTGAAGAGTGGACGCCTGTTGATTCATTAACCATCGGGAAGTACATGGCGTATGACTTGGGTGGCAGATGGCAACCACAAGCATTCCGCCACTGGGCAATTAATGCATTTCCAGAAGAGAAAGTGAAAGATTTATTCCTCACGTATCCCCAAAACGCAGAATCTATTATGACGGCTAATAAAGAACATAGTGTAGAAGTGGCGGGACGTTTCCTACCAGAACTTTCACCACCAGAATTTAATGGTAGTAACAACTGGGTAGTATCAGGAGAAAAGACAGCTTCCGGTAAACCTCTACTAGCTGATGATCCGCATTTAGGATTAAGTACTCCATCTATTTGGTATCAAATGCATTTACAATCCCCTGAACAAAATGTGGAAGGTGTAATTTTTGCGGGAATTCCAGGAATTATTTTAGGGAATAATGAAGACATTGCTTGGGGTGTCACGAACGTTGGACCAGATGTGCAAGATCTGTATATTGAAGTTCCGCATCCAAGTGAAAAAGCTCAATTCCGTTATGATGGAAAGTGGGAACAGGCAGAAGTGCGGGATGAGACGATTAAAGTTAAAGGTGCAGAAGACATTCCATATGAAGTAATCGTTACGAAACACGGGCCCATTATTTCAGACATAATGTATAAAGAAGAAGATCCTGAAGCATTATTCTCCATGCAGTGGACGGCACTAGAGCCCACACTTGAACTCGAAGCGATTATGGAGATGAATAAATCATCGGATTGGGAAAGTTTTGAGAAAGCATTAGAGAAATTTCACGCACCAGCACAGAATTTCGTCTTCGCTTCTACAGATGGCACAATCGCGTATAAAGCGAACGGACGCATTCCTATCCGTAAACAAGGTGACGCGCAATTGGCAGTGCCAGGAGATACTTCCGACTACGGTTGGGAAAGCTATATTCCATATGATGAATTACCACGTATAGTGAATCCGAAAGAAGGTTTCATCGCCACAGCAAACAATGAAGTGGTGGATGAACAGTATCCGTATCACATCACGAAGTTCTGGGCACAACCATACCGCTTCGAACGGATTGCGGAAGTGCTACGAGAAGGGGATAATTTTACAGTGGATGACATGATGAAACTGCAAATGGACCAAAAAAATCTCTATGCAGCAGAGTTCCTTGATTCCATGATTGCCTCAGTAGAGAAAAAAGATCAATCGGGTGACTATAAAGAAGTATTGAATACGTTAAAACAATGGGATCAAGTCGATTCAAAAGACAGCAGTGCTCCGCTAATTTTCCATAAGTGGATGAAACAACTGCAAATTGACATGTTCCGCGACGAGATGCCGGCCGATGTATATGAACTCATGCCAGGCAAAAACCAAATTACAGACGAGCTTTTGCGTAAAGGCTATAGTGGAGAAGAAAGCGTCTGGTTAGAAGAAAAGCAAGGTGTCGATCAGTGGGTGTATAATTCATTTAGCAATGCAATGAAAAATATCGCCAATGACTTTGGCGACAAACAACAAAAGTGGGCATGGGGCGACTATCACCAACTGACATTCCCTCACCCACTAGCAAGCGCATCACCTATATTTGCAAAATTATTAAACCCTGAAAAACAACCAATCGGCGGATCCAATATCACAGTACAAGCCGCTGCCTTCAAGGATGACGGCTCTGTCAACCACGGCGCATCATGGCGTTTCGTTGCAGACCTAGACGACTTAAACAAAACCTATCACGTCGTCGGACCTGGCCAAAGTGGACACCTGAAATCTAAATGGTTCCATGACCAAGCAGAAGACTGGGCAAAAGGCCAATACCATGAAACATTCATGACACAAGAAATTCCTGACGGACGTGTACTTACGCTACAACCGAAAGGGAAGTAATCGGGATTTTTACGACCATTTCGTTGAAGTAGTGATTTTACTACTTCTCGCAATGGTCCTTTTTTTAGTTACGCTGTGAGTGCTTGGGTTAGGTCCGTCGCACGACTGGTTGCTGGCTACTGCAGTTAGGTAAAGGGTCTGAACCAGCATGAACAGCCTCCCCAGCAGTTGTATGCACTACTGCAGGGTCATTTATGTAGGTTGTGATTCTAATAGGAAGAATAGTAGCACCGTTGCCAAAGAGTATTAAACTTCTATAGGCAGTCAAACGGGTAGCTCTGTACAAAAAATACAAAGAAATGATCTAGCTGATCCGCTAACTATGTAGCATCCTTCGGGTCCAAAACCCCGCCCCTTTAGCTCTAGTAACTCCAAAAAACACAGATTAATTACAAAAAGCAAAAAAAGCATTTCACATGGTATACTAAATGAATTCTAATTTGCACTGCACTATCGGAGGAATCGTCAAATGAAACATCTAGCAGGCGGCATACAATGGACCGTCTTTCTCATTGCATCATCTATTGCAGCTCCTATCGCGATCGCACATGTCTTCGGTATGGACCCAGTAGCCACGTCACTATTCATGCAACGAACCATATTCGTTCTCGGTATTGCTTGTCTGATCCAAGCATTTTTCGGACATCGAATGCCAATAAATGAAGGACCCGCAGGTTTATGGTGGGGAATCTATGTTGTCTATGCAGGCATGGTCGGTATTTTTTATACAACGTCAACAGACGCACTGCAAGCATTGCAAAGTGGTATGTTGTACAGCGGTGTGCTATTCATTATCCTAGCAGCTACGGGAATTATTACAAAGATGAAAGTGCTCTTCACACCAGCGATCACGTTCACTTATTTAATGCTACTAATCTTACAATTAAGCGGTACCTTTATTAAAGGAATGATGGGTGTAGAAGAAGCAGGAGATCATCTGGATCCAGTCATTTTACTAGGAAGCTTCATTGTTTTATTGATAACGTTTATTGCGATGGCTAATAAACGGCCATCCATATCTAAATACGCCATATTAATTTCGATTGCACTTGGCTGGGGGATTTTCTTATTGCTAGGAAAAACACCAGCTATTGCGAAAGTGTCCGATCAGTTAATTCAACTACCGAAATTGTTCGTATACGGAAAACCGGTATGGGATAGTGGTGTACTCGTTACAGCGATCTTTATTACATTATTATTAGTAGCGAATATGCTTGCATCGATCCGTGTCATGGAGCATTTATTGAAAGAATCATTTAAAATTAATACCCCTGATCGATTACGCCAAGGGGCATTTGCTTCAGGATTTATCCATCTGATTGCGGGAGCTTTTTCTGCCATTGGTTCCGTACCGATTTCAGGATCTGCAGGATTTGTCGGCACGACACGCATGCCGTCGATAAAACCATTTATTATTGGTAGCACACTATTAGTATTCATTACACTATTTCCAAGTGTCATGGCCATTTTTGCGGCTTTACCAGCGCCCGTTGCATACGCTGTAACTTTTGCCATCTTTACGAAAATGGTGTCGATGGCATTCAATGAACTCGATGCGGATCCAGAAAAAGAACGTGCGCGTCAAGCTGTAGCATTTGGATTAATGGTAGGAGTAGGTACAATGTTCGTACCAGCAGAAAGTTTGTCACAACTCCCAGCCATTGTAGCTTCCACATTATCTAATGGATTGATTACAGGAACGATCCTTGCGATCATTATTGAGCAATATATGATACGCAGAAGACAAAGGAAGACGTATAGTAAGATGTAAAAAAGCCCAACAGTGTGGACTGTTGGGACTTTTTTGAATTATTTTCTTTTATCCTCTGTTGCGCGATAGACTTCTTTCAAAGCATCTCGATACTCTTTACCGCTTGCATTTTCTCGAGCGCGTGAAGCTTCCTCGGCAGTTGCTTCAAACTCCATTCCCATTTCCTCGTTGATCGTTCCTTTATGAAACAAATGACGTATATCTTTATCCATAGAAATCCCTCCTCGTCGTACTATGGTTTAATTTGAGATATCCATACATAAAGAAGAGAATTTCATTGAAAGAAAGAGGGTTCATTATTAAACTGTCGAAAGAAGTAAGGTAGTAACACAATTCAGAATGGGGAGTGGATCTGCATATGAGTAAAAAAGTATTGATTCTTGGCGGAGATGCCGTAGAAGCTTTGGAAATTTTCTATCCGTACTATCGTTGTTTGGAAGAAGGATTTGACACGACTATTGCTTCACCGTCTGTAAAGAAATTATATACCGTAACCCATGACTTCATCGATGGAATGGAAACTTATGTTGAAAAACCGGCATATGGTTTGGATTCACACATTGCCTTCAAAGATGTCAATCCTGCAGACTATGACGCGCTCATTATTCCAGGTGGACGTGCACCGGAATATATTCGCCTAGACGAATCCTTACCAGCTATTGTCCGTCATTTCTTTGAAGAGAATAAACCAGTGGCGGCAGTTTGTCATGCTGCACAGGTGTTATCCGTCATTCCGGATCTTATGAAAGGTAGAGAATACACAGCCTATATCGCATGTAAGCCCGACGTCACAGCAGCGGGTGCTACGTATATTGAAAAAGACCTTCATACAGAAGGAAATTTAGTATCAGGACATGCTTGGCCAGATCTTCCAGGATTAATGAGAGAATTCATGAAAATGGTTAATAAATAAAAAAGTGCAAAGCTTGTTAAGCTTTGCAACAGACTGAAGACAAATCCAGAAATGGAGTCGTCTTCAGTTTTTTTATTGTTGAATTTAGTAAGCAAGAAGTACAAATACTAAAAAGATAATAAATGGAATCATTAAAGCTAAAAATAAGCCGATCACAATCAGAATCGTACTGAATCCGCGCCATGAGGAAAATTGATGAACAATTCCAATACCCTTAGATAAAATCACGGTATTAAAAATGCTTAACCCCAGTATAAGTAAGTTGGTTAACAATAGAACAACAGATAATGTTCCAAATAGATCAGCATCTGCGGTGTTCATCATATCAATAAATAAATTCTTGCCGAAAATAAAAACTAGTAGCAAATTGATTGGTATCATCCATATCAATGGGATTGAAGCAATTGGCGACATTTGCACCATGTCTTTGAAATTTCCTTTACCTCCAAGCCATTTACCTACCCAAGTGTAGAGAGCGGAACTAATAAAGAGACTGATAACAGCTCCGATGAATGATGAAAGGATACCAAGCAGTATCATTATAGGCAATGAAAGGTCAGGTAAAATATCCGTTTCGGCAAAGGATGTTATCCCGACGCTGACCGAAACGAGGAATAAGATGAAAAAACTATAACTCCATGTTTTGTATTCGAGAACATAACGAATTGTTTGCTTAGGTTGTGTCCATATCGAAATGAGTGGATTCAAGAAAAAACCTCCTTTTATATAGTCTACTATACGTTCAAGTACTACCATATGTTTCATAAAGTTGGTTTAAAATCCTCAAACATTAAAAAAACATATAGATTTGCTATACTTTCCCTAGGAACTAGCAGAGGAGGAATTGTTCATGACAAAATTATTTAGCCCTTATACTATACGTGGTGTAGAATTTAAAAATCGTATTGCAATGGCACCGATGTGTATGTATTCTTCACATAATCAGGATGGAAAAGTAGAGGATTGGCATAAAACCCATTATGCTACCCGTGCGGTAGGACAAGTCGGCCTGATCATCGTTGAAGCAACAGCCGTTCAACCGCAAGGAAGAATCTCAAGTGAAGATTTAGGAATCTGGTCAGATGAGCATATTGAAGGTCTAACTGAAATCGTTCGTTTGATGAAACAACATGATGCTCGTACCGGTATCCAATTAGCACATGCAGGAAGAAAGGCGACAGTGGATGGAACCATTCATGCGCCAAGTCCCATCGCGTTCAATGAGAAATATAAAACACCAGCAGAAATGACTATCATTGATATTGAGGAAACGATTGAAGCATTCAAACAAGGAGCAATCCGTTCCAAACAAGCTGGTTTTGACGTGATTGAAATCCATGGTGCACATGGTTATTTACTTAATGAGTTCTTGACTCCACTATGTAATCATCGTGAGGATGAATACGGTGGATCAGCAGAAAATCGTTACCGTATACTAGGCCAAGTGATCGATGCCATCCGTTCTGTTTGGGAAGGTCCGTTATTTGTCAGAATTTCAGCAGAAGATTATCAAGAGGGCGGCATGGATCCTTCGCAGTATGCAGAAATGGCGGCTTGGATGAAAGAACAGGGCGTCGATCTAGTCGATGTGAGCTCTGGCGGTGTAGTTCCAGCTGCTATCCATCCATTCCCGGGCTATCAAGTGCCGTTTGCGGATGTGATTCGTCAGCAAGCAAATATTTCTACAGGTGCAGTAGGATTGATTACTTCAGCCCTACAAGCAGAAGAAATTCTACAAAATGACCGTGCGGATATGGTATTGCTTGCTCGTGAATTATTACGTGATCCTTACTGGCCATATACAGCAGCTAAAGAACTCGGTGTTGAAATTGAATCCCCTGTTCAATATAATCGCGGCTGGACCTATTAATCCATTCGTTCAGTAATTCACGTTTTATCATCAAAAAATACTAACTCTGCACGAATCTCCTCCTCAATATGTAAGATAGCGAACGAGTAATGAGGTAGTTTACGCTTGTCGGTTGGAGATCCGGGATTTAACAATAGGGTTTTATTCATATAACGAAGCATAGGAATGTGGGAGTGTCCAAAGATAATGATGTCTAATGGCACTCCTTCAAATGCTGCAATAGCACGTTTTTCGGTCGTCTGTTTCTCTCCGTGACCATGTACTAAGCCAATTTTCACGTGTCCTACTTGCATCACTTGTTGCGATGGAAATTGTCCTTTTATCACCTCGCCATCTACATTACCTGAAACACCACGCACCTCTGCGAGTTCAGAAAGCATCTGCACGACTTCGATGGATTTCCAATCACCTGTATGTAGAATCAAATCAGCTGTTTTACATTCTTTTATTAATCTAACAGGCAAAGTTTTGCCTCTTCCAGGAATATGGGTATCACCCGTGACGACAATTTTCATGATGAGCCTCCTTGATTTGTAATTGCTTATATCATTTCCGTTATCGCTGAATAGCAAACGAAGAATCGGACATACTGTTGCTATGACGGGAGGCAATTTTATGGAAGATTATACGTTTACAGATGCAGTACTGCAAGATTACAAAACCGGTATGGGCGCAATGAGTGAAAAACTACCTAAGTTAATGAAATCATTCCATGAATTCACAGAGGTCAGTTTTGAAGAGGGAGAAATCAGCCAGAAATATAAGCAGCTAATTGCATTGGCTGTAAGTGTCTATGCACATAGCGAGTATTGCATCATTTACCATACAAAAGCTTCTATGGATGCTGGATCTACTGTTCCGGAAGTCTTGGAGGCTGTTGGTGTCGCTGCAGCCCTTGGCGGCGGTAGTGCCTTAAGTCAGGCAGTTACATTAGTTATGCAGACAATAGATGAAATACAGGAAAATCCAAAACCTCTACAATGAAAGAACACCTTGTCGAATGAAAATCGATAAGGTGTTTTTGGATGGGTCTAGATATCTCTTCAATTAGATTGAATCAAATAGTACGGAAATGAAGTAGAAAGAATAGAGCTGAAATGAAAGTGAATATAACACTCATAATGCCTCATTATCTTCTGTATAGTATATAGGTTACTAACCTGAATTCGAGAAACGCATGTGTTATATTGCAAACGACAGGGTAAAGGATATACAGCATAGTAAGTAAGAGGGGGATAAAACGTTGATTCAAACGTCAAATGCTTTATTAACAAAGGAAGACTTCGCACAACGCAATGATTTACCAGAATGGTTACTGAAAGAATATCAGACGTTTCATACTATCGTGACTGATAAGACATTCCCATGCTATTTTGGAATGGCTGGCGAAAATAAAGGCGAACTACGATACGCTTACGTGTCTAAAAATGACTGGTCGAACTTGCCCCAAGCATTGGAAGCATTTTTGACGCTATTTGAAAATCCAAAGCATAAACGCCATGGTCTGTTTGTATTTGTTGAACCTTTTGAAATAGAAGGAACAATAGAGGAGTATCGCCAACAGTTTTGGGATATTTTGCAGTACTTGCATACAGAAGACCAAGAACAATGGCCTGCTGAAGCGCCACGAGATCCTGACCATTATCTATGGGACTTTCATTTCCAAGGAGAGCCGATTTTTGCTTTCGGTAATGCGCCAGCCTATAAGCAACGAAAGACTCGTGACTTAGGAAATGCACTGGTCATCGGGTTTCAGCCGCGCAAGATTTTCAAAGGTCTTACGGGTACGGAAAAAGGCGGAATCAACTCGCGCGAGAAAGTTCGTGAACGTGTAGAGCTGTGGGATGACCTACCAAAGCATCCTGACATTAGTCATTTTGGAGACCCAACACATAACGAATGGAAACAATTTTTCATCGGTGACGATAGCGTGCCGCTAACTGGAAAGTGTCCATTTACTCATAAAGATATGTAGACACAGGATGTCTTAGTAGTCGTAAACTTACGGTTGCTGAGATGTCTTTTTATCTTGCATACTGACTATTCCGCTTTTATGATGAACGTAAGGAGTGGGTAAAATGAAAAAACACAGTCACGAAGTTCAAGGGCTACTAGTGGATGATGAAACGCGCTGCATTCATTACGCAACAGAAACAGACCGAATTGCCATCAAGTTCTATTGCTGCAATACCTACTTCCCATGTCACTCATGCCATGAAGAAACTGGTTGCGGTCAACATGCCGTTTGGCCAGCTAGTCGGTTTGACATGAAAGCCATACTTTGTGGTGCGTGTGGTCATGAACTCACGATCAACGAATACTTTCATAGCTCCTATCAATGTCCTTCCTGTAAAGCGAACTTTAATCCAGGCTGCAGTCTTCATAAAGACCTATACTTCGAAAATTGAAGTGTTTTAAGAATCATCAACAGGGAACACTAAAGCAAACAGGTAAAGTGAGGGATTTCATTGAAAAAACAAACGGTCGACACAGAAGAACTCCTTTCGTTTGCTAGAGGAGAAGATCAATCAGGAACATCTTGGATTCATCAGGCCAATTATGTCGGTGAAGAAGTGATCATGTCAGATGAAGATTTAGCTGGTAAAGAACCTTTGCAACGGCTAAGAATAGTAGTGGAGTCAAATGGAAATGCTAAATACTTCGAATCACTTTTCTATACTGGAGCTGAATTAGAAGAGTTAATGAGTGAACTTGAACCGGTTTTCGTGAAATTTCCTAAAGAAGTGTTGAGTTCAGATGAAATGGATGAAAAGGTACAAAATATAACAAAATAAAATAGAGAGGATCTTCTACCGAAACCGGCAAGAAGATCCTCTTTTTTATTCCAAGTACTGCAATATTTCTTCAATAGCGAGTTCCCCAGCAATTTCCCAACGACTCTTATCACGAATTTCTGCATCCCGATCCAATGGTTCTTGGAATTGATTGAATGAACCACTTATTAAAGAGCTTGAGTCAGGATCTAGTCCTGTATTGACCACATGTTTGATTACGTATGGCTTTTTGAATTTGATGGATGTGTTGAAATCATCAAGTTCTCCGTCATGGACTTCAAAGGGAACACGTAAATAAATGGTTTCTCCAGCTTCTCTATGAAGGATTGAATCGAAACTACCTTTATCATAATCCCAGCCTCCGCCAAAATGATACCCGTGCTGATCTACTTTATCCCGTAAAGTCCCAAAGCAAGCCATTTTGCCTTCAATCGACGTATCTAATTCCAGCATGAAATCACTCCTTTATATTAGCATTCCTTCCAGGTCATTATTTATACCTCTCATAAACAAATTACTGAAAATGTTTCTATTTTAAATTACTGGGGTAAATGTATCAACACGACGATAAAAGAATTTAACATAATACATTATAATATGAGGAGGAGATTTAGATGGGGAAGAATAGATATATTGGAATGTACTATAATGAAACAGAATTGGTGAATCGTTTGGATGATCTGAAAAAAGAAGGATGGCCCGAAGACAATATTTATGTAGTTGTTAAAGACGATGATCAATTAACTATGGTTAGAAGTAATACAGATGCAGAAATTAAATCCGCTGATGATTCATGGTGGGATCGTTTCATGGGCTTCGTAACAGGAGAAGATCATGTACGTCGTATGGTAGATAGCTTAGAGTTCGGTAAAGAGGACACATTGAAATATTACCAGGAAATTGAACAGGGCGGCATGCTGCTTTATGTTGACTCCGGTGAAGCAAATCGACACTATATGGACAATACGGATTTCTACGGTAGAGATGGAAAAAGTACAGACGTCAATCTTGGAGCAAATGGTATGAGCGTAACAGACCAGGAACTCAATGGCGGAGATCCAGCATTCAGATTGAGCCAAACATTACCTGATCAAACTCTCAACCATCAGAATCGTGACGTAGATCATGGCTTGCACACAAATGAACATGCTTTCTCTAATACTAATACAGAAGAAGAGAGTTTACGTTTACATGAGGAACGTCTTCAAGTGGAAAAGCATGAATCACAGCGTGGAGAAATCCGAGTAGAAAAAGAAGTAGTGGAAGAGCCTAGGTCAGTAGACGTTAGCGTTTCACACGATGAAGTAACAATTGAACGTAGGCCTGTAGTAGAAGGTGAAGCGAGTCTTGACAGTCGCTACGATCAAGATGCGACAGCGTTTAGAGAAGATGATGAGACGATACGTATTCCGATTACTGAAGAACGGGTGGAAGTAACTAAGAAGCCAGTCGTAACGGAAGAGATCATTCTCAAGAAACGTGAGGTTGTAGAAAATGAAACGATTCACGAAACAGTGAAACGTGAAGAAGTGCATTTCGAAAAAGATGGTGACGTAGACGTCAAGGGCGCACCATTGGATAAAGACCGTTTCTGATATACCATATAGCAAACACCTTGTCATTCCCTTTCTGCATAATGTAAGATAGAAGTAACAGCCAGGAAGGGGAGATGACATGTTTAAGCATCCAGGTATTGCCGCCGTGCTAAGTTTTTTCTGGACTGGCGTCGGTCAAATTTATAATGGACAAATCCTTAAAGGGATTTTACTTATTATCTTGCAAGGAATTAACGGTCTACTCATGTTTGTAGGTATCGGTTTCATTACGTATCCGATTGTATGGGTTTGGGGAATGTATGATGCTTATAAGACTGCAGAGCGTATGAACTATAATCAAAATCACTATAAGTAACAATGAAAAATGTCCCAGCCGGAAGTGGCAGGGACATTTTTCTGTTTCACTTATTTAATTTCCACGTAGAGTAATTTAGTACTAGAGCGAACATGACCCATCCGATATACGGGACCATTAATGCGCCAGCGGTCCGATCCGTTTTATTGAATTCATAAGCAGTCATAGCAATTGCTCCTAACATGATCATCATCTCGATCAATGCAGTACCTCGTAAATTCCATTTGAAGAATAGGAAGGACCAAAGGAAATTGAGACCTAATTGAACGTCATATAGAGGGATAGCCGCATCGTACCCTTTTGCACTCTGCTTCATTTCTACGCGGTAATTCGCTACACCCATCATCGTGTATAGGGCCGTCCAAGCAATAGGGAATGTTGCCCCAGGAGGAGAAAATGAAGGCTTCTCCAACTCAGCATACTGTTGTTGTGTATTGCGGTTGGCAAGATATCCGATAATAGATCCACCGATGACCGGAATCAACACGTTACGCGTTAGCTTCTTCCAATCCAGTTCTCCTTGTACTTTTAGCAATTCCAAAGTAAAACCTCCTTTTCGGAAAGTTTTCCCCATTTGCTACTTACTAAACAGTTATCATGTATTCACTGTATACATCACTTCACCAGCGACTATAGTTTTCTCTACTTGTACTTCGGCTATTCGATCCACTTCTACGGTGAAAAGGTTTTCTTTCAAGACAGTGAAATCTGCATCAAATCCAACTGAAAGCTTTCCTCGTGAATTAGCTTTACCTATAGTAGCCGCTGCACCCGAAGTAAATAATTGTACTGCCTCATAGCGACTAAGTTTTTCATCTGGCAAATACCCTTCATGCTTTTCAATACTTAATCTTCTTGTGATCGCTGCGTGTATTCCAAGCAATGGATTCGGGTCTTCAATAGGTGCATCTGATCCGCCGCCACAAATAAATCCTTTAGTTAGAAGCTTCTTCCATGAATATGCCCAGTCAAGCCGATCCTTACCGAGTCGGTCTCCAACCCAAGGGAAATCAGAAGGAACGAAAGCGGGCTGTATATCTAAAACAATCGGAAGCTTTTGCATTCGCTCCACTAAATCTTCTCGTAATAAAATGACATGTATAAACCGATCTTTCTTACCGGCTGGAACGGGGTACTTTTCAATGACATCTAATGCTTTTTCAACTGCCAAATCTCCAATCATATGTATGGCAACAGCTTCTCCATAGTGTCTTGCCATTTTTACATGGTTCTCGAGCTCTTTATCAGTCAATACGGCGGTTCCTACATTATTGGGTTCATCGGAGTAAGGCTCACTTAATAGCGCGGTACTACCGCCTAAAGCACCATCAATAAAGAACTTCATCTCGCCGGGTTCTACCCACGGTGTATTATAGTGGGCCTGATCCTCTATCAAGTCAGGAAATACGCTAAAATGACGCAGTAAATGGGCACGGAATTTACGATCGCCGCCAAGCACGTTATTGAAGGCTTTCAATGGTGTCTGATAGTTACCGTAGTAACCTAAGTCATCCGTCACAACACCTGTCAAGCCAACAGACAGTAGGTGATCAACAGAGGTTTCCAATGCTTTCGTGACATAGGCCACTGTTGGATTTGGTAAAAGTTGAAGCACTCGTTGCATAGCGCCTTCTTTCAATAACCCCGTTGGTTCTCCATTATGATCGCGCTCAATGACACCATCATCAGGATCAGGTGTATCTTTTGTAATACTAGCGAGTTCGAGCGCCTTTGAATTCACGACCGCTGCATGCCAGCAAGTGCGTTTTAATAACATAGGTGAATCTGTTACAGCATCCAACTCATAGCGTGTGAAGATTTTCTTGTCAGGAAAACTATTTTCATCCCAACCTTCTCCAATAAACCACTCATCCTTTGGCAACTCTTTATACGCATTCAGAAGTAACTCCATCATGTCCTCTGAAGAAGTAGTGTTTGATAAATCAAGGCGTAATAACTTTTCACCTTGTCCTATTATGTGCATATGGTTATCGATAAATCCTGGATAAACAAAAGCACCTTGCAAGTCCATGTGTTCATCGGCTCGATCTTTTAATTCATCATATGACCCGGTTGCTACTATTTTTCCGTCTTTTGTCAGTAAAGCATCTATTGTATGTCCTTCATTTTGCATTGTGTAGAAGAGTGCATTAAACCAAATCGTAATCATAGCGAAACCCCCTTATCTTCTTATAGTAAATGCAGTAAGACCATTCGACAATAGAATGGATTCTATATAATTTTCTCTATTAAAAAAACGGCTGTACTTACAGCCGTTTACTTTATCGTATATCCTACTATTGTGAAGACCTATTAATACATCTTCATATATCGTTCAAGCTCCCATGGATGCACCGTAATTCGGTAGCTTTCCCATTCTTGATGTTTTGCTTCACTGAAGTTCGCATAAATATGTGAACCCAGTGCGTCTTGTATAATCAAGTCTTCCGATAGGGCGATGAGTGCATGGTCAAGGTCAGTCGGTAATAACCCAATGTTGTTTTCTGCAAGCTCATCTGCCTTCATCTCATAAATATTGCGATCAACAGGAGCTGGTGGAGTCAGCTTGCGCTTGATACCGTCAAGACCAGCTTTTAATATAACGGCCATTGCCAAATAAGGATTAGCCGAAGAATCGACAGAACGCACTTCAACACGTGTACTCATTCCACGTGATGCGGGTATGCGGATCAATGGACTACGGTTCTGTGAAGACCAAGCGACGTAGCAAGGCGCTTCGTAGCCAGGCACCAAACGTTTATAAGAATTGACGGTTGGATTTGTGATGGCGGTGAAGCCCCGTACATGTTCCAATACGCCGGCCATGAAATGATAAGCAGTTTCACTCAATTGACGTTCGCCGTTTTCATCAAAAAAGACATTCTCACCATCTTTAAATAGAGAAACATTGCAATGCATGCCCGAGCCACTCACACCGTATAAGGGCTTAGGCATGAATGTGGCATGTAATCCGTGTTTACGTGCTATCGTCTTAACGACTAGTTTAAAGGTTTGAATATGATCGCAAGCAGTTAATACATCAGCATATTTAAAATCAATTTCATGTTGTCCAGGCGCCGCTTCATGATGGGAAGCTTCCACTTCAAATCCTAATTCTTCAAGTTCCAACACAATATCTCTACGACAATTTTCGCCTAGATCGATGGGTGCCAAATCAAAATAGTCACCATGGTCATTCAGCTCCATTGTCGGTTGCTTATTTGCATCTAGTTTAAATAGAAAGAATTCCGGTTCAGGTCCTAAGTTGAAATCAGTAAATCCAAGCCCTTTCATTTCTTCAATGATCCGCTTTAAATTACCACGGGGATCTCCAGAAAATGGTTCACCATTCGCTAAGTAGACATCGCAGATTAAGCGTGCCACTCTTCCAGTACCTGAAGGCCAAGGAAATACCATCCATGTATCCAAATCAGGTACTAAATACATATCCGATTCTTCAATCCGTACAAAACCTTCAATAGAAGATCCGTCAAACATCATTTTATTGTCAAGCGCTTTTTCGAGCTGGCTGATCGGAATTTCTACATTCTTAATCATGCCAAAAATATCAGTAAACTGAAGACGGATGAAATTGACATTATTTTCTTTCACGAATTGATAAATATCTTCTCTTGTAACGTTTCCCATCAGACCACACTCCTTATGATTGTTTGGTACGAATCTACTTCGCAACATTTTTCTATAATAAAGCTGAAGAAAGTGAATTACAAGAGTTTTCTTCTATTTTTTGAAAGTAATATATGACTTAAGTTCTTGTTTCGGACAAAAAATAGAGGTTTGAGAAGTGAGTATTAAAAAAGAGATACCATTTTACTAGTAGAGAAGATGCACAATTAAACCTAAAATTAATAAATGGAAAATTTGATCGGTTATAATCAGCAACCAATTACCTTCAGGGTTTTTAACGCCCATTATGGTTCGGACCCACCAGAAGACGAAAAAACGTTTGTCTAAAAAGGCATGACTGATATAAATGATAGCAAGTGCTAGCCAGGAAACTTCAAATCCACTAATAACAATAGCCGCAAAAATTGAGAGGGTATAAACTAAACAATGTGTCAATAAAGGAATCCATTTGTTAGCCTTATTCATAGCCATCCAATAATTTTGAAGCAAATAATCCCCGACTAAATGACCGAGTAGTAAGTAAGTAAAAAGATTCATTTGATTCCCCCTAAATGTGAAAGGTGTAACAAAGTAACTATATTTTATACTCTTATCATGCTAATATTAACATACAAAGGAAATAGATAGAAAACCTATTTTTTTCTAAAGGGGGCATTGGATGTGCCGACTTCATCAAATTTATTTATGAACAACAAAACATCGGGCACAAATTCTGATCGCTTATTGGCGGTCATTTTTGAATATATGGCAAAAATATCAGTTGAAACGAATATAAAAAAGATGGTTATGAATCTTGCGGATTTAGGAAAACAACTTGTTGCGGCGGATCGCTGTTCTGTCTGGTTGCATGAAGCGAACGAGAAGATACTGTGGACAGTAGGTGGTCACGGAGTTAAAAAGATTAGTATACCGGATGATAGTGGAATTGTCGGTCATTGTGTGAAGACTGGGGAGGCACTATTAATTGAGGATGCCTACTCAGATCAGCGATTTAATCGTAAGGTCGATATAGAAACGGGTTATCATACTACTTCTATCATCTGTATTCCATTCCATAATGCAGAAGGAGAAATTATTGGTGCCTTTCAAGCCATTAATAAACAGACGGAATCACAAGTTTTTTCAATTGAGGATTTAGAAGTGTTAAAGATTGCCTCTAACTTTACAGGGAAATCACTTGAAGCATTCATTTTACGTAATGAACTAGTGGAAACACAGAAAGAAATCATAGTTCGAATGGGTGAAATTGGAGAAAGTCGTTCTCAGGAAACAGGCTTTCATGTAAAGCGGGTAGCGAAATATTCATATTTGTTGGCGTGTCTTTCAGGAATATCGGAAGCCGAGGCGCTAAAATTGAAATATGCTTCGCCAATGCATGATATTGGGAAAGTCGCAATTCCAGATAGCATCTTATTGAAACCGGGAAAATTGACTGAAAATGAATTTGAAATAATGAAACAGCATACAACAATCGGTCATAATGTTTTCAAGAAGTCAAAACGTGAATTACTACAAATCGCTGCGATCATTGCCAATGAACATCACGAACGATGGGATGGCCAAGGCTATCCAGAAGGTAAACGAGCGGAGGACATTCATATATACGGCCGAATTACTGCAGTTGCAGACGTATTTGACGCATTGGGAAGCGACCGAGTGTACAAAAAGGCTTGGCCGCTAGAAAAAATTACAGCTTATATGAAAGAAGAACGCAATAAACAATTTGATGGACGACTCGTGGATATATTCTTAGAGAATTTAGATCAATTTATCTTAATCCGCGATGAGTTTGTAGATGGAAGTGAAGAGCTGGTATGAAGAAGCTAGTTACCTTTCGTGAAGAACAAATTGTGAATTTATCACTAAACGCAGCGTGGGAATTATTAGCTAATACGAATGAATTAAATAAATACGTTGGCATTTTTCCTGTCAATTTTGCGCAGTTTACAGAAGAAGATGAAAGAATTATTCGATGGGCGGATGCCAAGATATTTAAAATGATGTCATTGAAATGGAAAGAACATGTAAGTGAATGGGTGAGATATTCTCATTACACACTGGAGCGTCATTATATCGAAGGACCTTTCCATTCCGTTTTCTGGACTATTCGTATGGTTTATATATCTGAGAATGAAACAAAGATATATTTAGAAGGTGACTTCATTTGCAAAAACTTACTGGGAAGAATTGCGCTACGAGCTACTATCTATCCCCAACTTCGAAGAATGATCACGTATGCTATGGAATATGCAAAAACGCAAGGTACAAAAAAACCTCTTGGAGAGACAAAAGTAGAGCTAGAAAGTACAAGCCTGGCCCATGCGATTTCTCTGTTAAAAGGTGCATATCCTAACACTGACATGATCGATGCCTTAGAACATACAATTTGTGAAGGGTCCAATGAAGAAGTATCTGAAATGCAACCTTACCGCTGGGCAAGAATTCACCAGTTCGACCGATTTGCTTCCGTTGAATTATTTTTATTTGCCAATGCAGTAGGTTTGCTTGATTATGATTGGAACTTGATGTGTCCAAATTGTCGTGTGCCTAAGGGAAAGGCTGCCGCATTAAAACAACTGACTGACAAAGTACATTGCGAATTGTGTGGAGTAGACTTTGATTTGGATTTTGACCGTTATGTAGAGATGAAATTTCACGTAAATGCCGGCATTCGTAAAGTTAGTCGAGATATCTATTGTATAAATGGTCCTGTCGAGACTCCCCATGTACTGGCGCAATTCAAGGTCGCCCCTCAGGAAAATAAAATAATTGATTGGCCAAAATTTAATGAAGTTCTTAGATGTCGTGTCCTGAAGTATAATGATGCAATCGATATGACGAATGAAGTAGTCGAAAAAGCTGAAATTATATACTCTGCTAAAGGCTTTTTACAAACGGAAATACCTGACGCAAAGCGTTTTACTATTGTTAATAAAACTACCAAAGAGATCATTGTAGTGTTCGAGAAAAAGGACTGGGATGATGAGGCATTAACTGCGCGGGAAGTTACTTCTCTTCAGTTGTTCCGTGATTTACTTGGGACAGAAGTGTTGGCGCCAGGGCTTCAAATTGGTGTTGGACATATGTCCATCTTATTCACGGACTTAAAAAATTCCACGAGGCTGTATGAAGAGATTGGGGACGCAAAAGCTTACTCCGATGTTCAAAAGCATTTTGAATATTTGACGCGTTGTATAAGAAATCACAAAGGAACTATTGTCAAAACGATAGGAGACTCGGTGATGGGGGCCTTTACAAGTGAGCATGATGCATTTGACGCAGCACTCGCTATACAGCGAGGAATAAGTCAGTTAAATCAAAAGCTGTCTCAGCCTGTGAAAATTAAAGTCGGTTTCCATACAGGCTCTGTAATCGCAGTAAATGCCAATGACTTATTGGATTATTTCGGGGGGACGGTTAACAAAGCAGCTCGCATCCAGCATCAGAGTACGGGTGGAGATGTAATCATTCATCGAGATGTATATGACCGGCTGATAAGTGAACGGCCGGAAATAGGCCATTTAGTAGGTGAATCTTTCACAGCACAGTTAAGTGGATTTGATAAAGAAGTACAGCTTCAACGATTTATTATAGAGGAAAAAACATCTCATGCATGCGGTGCGTAAGATGTTTTTTGTTTTGCACATTTTAAATTTATTATCATATGTTGATAAAGAAAGGGGTGGGTGTCTTGATCGAACACCAAAGAATTTCTATAGATGGACAGTCATTTCAAGCAGTTACGGTAAAATTACCGAAAACGACATTACTTACAGTATCGAATGACAAAGGGTATATTATGTGTGGTGCACTCGATGTAGGATTATTAAATAGTGTGCTAGCGGACCGCAAAATTGTTGCGGGTCGTGCTGTTGGCGTAAAAACGATTGAGCAATTGCTTGCAGCACCGCTGGAATCAGTCACACTTGAGGCTGAACAATACGGTATCACAGCAGGTATGATTGGGTCGGAAGCGCTTTTGAAAATGGTGTAAAAACCATTGCATGAAATAAAGACAGCATCATGATTCTAGAGTTTCTAATGAAATCTAAAGACCACAGCCTGCTCTTAATTCAAGAGTGGGCTGTGGTCTTTAGTTTAATGTGATTATTTTCTATCGAATTTTTCTTCGCTTGATGAACGATCTTTTGTCTCACGATGATTTCTTTCTTCTTCCTCTTCCATACGAACATCTTCTAATGGAATAGCGTCTACGGTCTGCATATCCTCATGCATATCGTAAATGCTTTCTTTATCAGTCTTTAAATTTTCAGGGTTATCCATGTAACCGCCCTTTGCCTGGTTGCGATCTTTTTCTGTAAATACTTTTTTATCTTCACTCATGCAGATCTGCTCCTTTATAATCGAATGTTTTAATTTAAAAATCTACCTAATAATCCTTTATTCGGTTCTGATTGCTGTTGATGGTCCTTACGATCTCCGCGCATAGGAGTGTCATTGAACTCGTCAAATTGTCGAGACAATTTGTCCCGTGCATCTTTGTTGCGCATTAAAAATGCCGCGCCTAAACCAATTGCAGTCAAAGCCATTCTTTTTTTCATAACGTACTCCTCCTCGTAATTGTTTCTTATACATTGTTTTCCCAGTTTTCAATCATGCTAAACAAATCACTTTGGAGAGGGAAAAAATAAAAAACAGTCAGCGATTGAAAACTCTCAATCACTGACTGCTCTTTTCTTACTATGCGGAAAATTTTATGTTGCGATTACTCCATACTGACGATATTGTACCCTCGTCGTATGCGTCTTGCATCCTACACTGCTTAACTTCTTTGAAGCAGGTATTTCACTTGCACTTACACAAAAAACTTCTTTCGCATTACCTGGTAAACCTGTCTTTCTGTTGGAATCTAAAAAGCAGATTCCCAAACCGAGTGTACCACTTGCCAGTAAAGAAAAATTTTCCGCCAAGGCTGTGCATCTCTTCCGGATCTAGCAGCTTACTTCTCTGACTAGCTCCTTCAGTTTGCCTTGTAGTAATAGTATACCCATGCAAATCATTCCTAAACATCTTTTTTAAAATTAATTTTAAAAGTTTTTCTAAGATTTTTCTTACTCGCGGTATATGCACTTATGATCTATAATAGAGGACTGAGGTGAGAGCTTTGAACAAGGGAATAACAGGGAGAAGCATGATGTGTGATCTTGCTGAAGTAAAGCCCTATATTGAAAAGAATGTACGAATATGAATATGCTGAAAAATAAAGACATGATACTTTGCAGTCTTGATATAACAAAAAACGCACGAAAAGGTTTAGAACAGTGGTTTTTAAGTGAAGAGGCTTTCGTTTCTTCAGAGCCTGCTTTTGATATACATATTGAAAAGAAACCGGAGAATCGTATGGGGAACCAATCCTATGAGCTATTTTTTGATCCACTCACAAATAAAAAGTTTGCTAAAGAAGTTCAGCAACGTGTGGCGGTTATGGAATGCGTACTGAAACCGGACGGTCTGCTAGCTACGGGCTTTCATGTTAGAGGCACAAAAGAGCCCGTCCAGACAAATCGGCGGCTGCATACATCAATAAAGTTTAAGTTACATCGCGCAGGAGTAGCACTGCCAATCGAATTCTATACGAAGTTACGTCAATTACCAATTGCAGAAGAGCGTTCAGAATATGTAAAAAAGCGAATTGAAAGTTGGGAAGGCTATTTACAAATTGCGGAGAAAAATGCGGATGTAGCGGATATCTCCTGTACATTTAGCCAAGCCAGTTTCACCAGTGATTTTACAAAAGTACGTCTACAATGTAATGATTTACAAACGAAAAACTGGAAGCAACTCCGTGGATTTAGTGTGAAAATGAATGAACTTTCTACTGAAATCGGTCAAATTGTCGATGCTCAAAAAGGTCAAAAGATTATCGTCGTAGAACTTAATCAACGGTTTCAAAAGAAAGCGCGATCCGAACAATGGTTACCAACACGTAACAAAAGTCTTGTGTTGACGAACTTTGCTGAATTAAGTCAGATTCGTCGCTTACGTAAAGGATTCAAAGACTTACAAGACGGTCTAGCTGCAAATGCGAATTTGGAAAAGGTTTTATTTGAAGAACGACCTGTTGTGCAAATTACTAATAAACAGCCGCAACTGGAGTTCCATAATAATTTGAATGAATTCCAACGAGAAGCAGTATCGGGAGCGATGAAAGCACATGATTTGTATGTTATCCAAGGTCCGCCTGGGACAGGAAAAACAACAGTGATTTCCGAAATTTGCCATCAAAACGTCAAAGCTGGCTTGCGGACACTTGTCGCATCGCAATCAAACCTAGCGGTGGATAACGCACTCGGTCGATTACTGACAGATCCTGCCACGCGTATTTTACGCTATGGACGATCAGAAAGTATTGAAGAAGAGGGCAAGCGCTTCATGGAGGAAAATGTAGCGTTGCACTGGAGAAATGAAACCATAGAAACCGTACGAGCGACACGTGCTGTTTATCGAACAAAAGATACCGAATTACAAAAACGTGCAGATCAATTAACCGAGCAAGTTAAACAGAACGCAGAATTGAAAATTGCGTTAACTGTGCAGTTGCAAATGCAAAATGTAGTACAAGAAAAATTGAAAAAACTAAAGTCTGAATACTTTTCTAGGAAATCACTTCTCGACCAATCTGTACGAAGGCTTTCTCAAAAGCAACAAGGAATTGAGCAAGCTGAAATAGACCTAGCACAGCGCGAAAAAGAAATTGCAGAGCTACGTAAACAGTTGAATTCAGGACTACATAAAGAGGAATTATTAGCCCAAGTAGAAAAATGGTTAAAAGAGCAACACCTACTAAGACAGACACAATTCTATAGTAACTGGCTTGCAGAGTTACAGAGTAATACCGAAGCACAACAAAAGATTATAGAAGAACACAGAACCCTTCCTGACAGAGAACAAATGCTACAAGTTACACATCGTGATGTGATGTCTCAGACAAAAATGAAAGATATCCACATGACGCTTGCTGAAAACCAGATTGAATTACCCATTCATATCACGTTGCGGAATAACGACTTACAACGAATCATCAAGTCGATTGAAAGTGGAGAGTATTCCTATGAATTTCAAGAATGGAAAGAGCTTCATGAGCGTTTTCAGACGGCTATCAATAAAACACAGTCTCTCTTGCAGACGCACCGTTACCCGGTAGAAACTATTACGAAGCGCTCAACGGAAAAATTTACAACCATTCAGGAAATGCATGAAATGATTGATCGTTTGGGGAAGTTTTTAATTAATCCTACAACAAAAAAAGTGCTACAAAACAAAGAGATTTCATCCGCCAAAACGGAAGTTCTACAAAAGATTGCACAAGGTATGTCATTGTTTTACGGTAAAGAAGAGATCGTTCGTGCAAAAGGAATAGCTCTTCAGCAACAGAAAGTCCACTCTGTAAAGGAAGTATTTGCAGAAGTGAAACATGAAATCCTAAGGTATCTACAACAGGAACTTCAAGAAATTCAAGCCAATAAGCAACGAAAAGAAGAGCAGAAGCAACATCTACAAACTAAGCAGGAAGAATTGGAGAAGCAGATTAAAGAATGGCTAGAAACCAATGAGCCACCTGAAAAACAGTGGGAGGAAAGTCAACTTGTTCAGGAAATTAATCAGTTAGAAACGAAGATCACTGAGTGCCGACAACAAATAAAAAACGTCACGCAATTAACAGCATCCATAACTACCTCGGAACTAAAATGTTCTCAAGTTAAACAACAGCTTGAACAAGAAAAAGTAGAAGTTCTAGCAGTAGAGCAAAAAACGCTGCAATTACAAGAAGAACAGCATCAACGACAGCAAGAAATAGAAGAGCTTGCAGTTCAATTGAAACCAGATATAAAAGAGCAATTGGAGAAATTAGAAATAGTGCTTGCTCAAGTTGAACCCCAACTAGCAGAAATAGTAAGAGAACAGCAGCAACTTCCGATTCTACAACAACTGCAGGCGCAATGGGAAGAGTTACTACGTGATGCCAACGATTATGATCTTGATGAGATCCGAAAGCTTTATATCAATCATGCAAATGTGATTGGCACGACATGTGTCGCATCAGCTTCCAAAAAGTTCATGGAGGAATATCCTGTCTTCGATGTGGTAATTATCGATGAAGTATCAAAAGCAACACCGCCAGAATTACTATTGCCCATGCTAAAAGGCAAAAAAGTTATTCTAGTGGGCGACCATCATCAGTTACCGCCACTCGTAGGACAAGAAACGATGGACGAACTAGTAGATCAACAAAAAGATCCTGAAGTGCAACGTGAAATGAAAAAACTGCTCAATGAATCATTATTTGAACGTTTATTCCGTACGTTGCCCAAGCAAAACAAAACGATGCTCAGTATTCAGTATCGTATGCATGAAAACATTATGGAAACGATCGCACCATTTTATAAAGACGGGGACTATCAGTTACAATGCGGAATTCCTAATTCAGACGAATTACGAGATCATCTGCTCGAAAGCAGAAAAATCGCTAGAAAAGATCATTTACTATGGCTAGATACACCTAATACACCATCATTTTTCGAAAATCAAGTCAAAGGTGGGACAAGTCGTTTCAATGAAGCGGAACTAACCATCATTCAAGATACTTTGCTAGATATTGAACAAGCGACGGAAAAAGCTAAAAAAGATGGCAGAATGAAGTCAGACGAAAAGAAAAGTGTCGGCGTAATCAGTTTTTACGGCGAACAGGTAAAGCGAATCGATCGATTGATTCAGCAGGAAATAAGACCACAGCAATTGCATTGTCGAACAGGTTCGGTAGATAAGTTCCAAGGGATGGAAATGGATATTATCATTTTGAGCTTCGTTAGGAATCATGGTGAGAAAAATGGCGACATTGGATTTGCCAAAGACTATCGACGACTGAACGTAGCGTTATCACGTGCAAGAGAGCTGCTTATTATTGTGGGGAGTTCTGAAATGTTCACGATTAAGACAAAGAATGCCTCTACGAGAGATATGTATAAACAATTACGAGAAGTAGTAGAACATCAAGGTGGATTGCGCAAAGTAGAGCAAATCCAAGGGGGTGAGTAGATGGATTCTCTTCGGAAAAGGTTGCAACAAGAACTCCAACAACAGCCGGATATCCAAATACAAAAATCAGATAGCTGGGGATTACCGATCGAGCTCATTAATATACCCTACACAACTATTAAGCGCACGACAATGGATATATTAATGAAAATGATTTTACTTACTGTTCAAAAATTAGATGTATCTGAATCAAAAATAATTGCAGAATTTCTAGCTGTAGAACCACTGTTTATAGAGGATTTATTTACTAAGATGGAAGCGGCACAAATGATCGAGTTACGTAAAGAAAGTTTTGAATTGACTAGCATTGGAGTCAGGCAATTACAATCAGGTGTTTACGAACATCCACCTGAAAAGGCAGAAAAAAAGTTTTATTACAGTGCCTGCCACGAATCGATTTTATGTCAACAACCTGAGAAAATCTTCACAGCAAAAGTTAAAGAATTTAGATTGGCTAGGAAATTCACCAAAAACGCGCAACGATTGGATGATAAACAATTGCGGGCAACACTGCTTGCTACTGGAGCAGAAGCTGCAGAAGGGTCACTACAGAAGGTTGTAGATCAAATAGAGAGTCCTCGAACGCTTGACCATCAACTTATTCCTTGTGTGGAGTTTTATGTTTACAATCGTACGGAAAACAACTATTTCACTAGAGTGTGGAATACATTAACGGAAGAATGGGACGAGCGTCTAGAGAAACTCATAGATGAACAAGCTCCTCTTCGAAAATGATGAAAAAAGACCAAGGGATTATATTTTCCCCTGGTCTTTTTTACTTATGACTTACGCTTTTTTTGTGCGGGTGCTTTACGTAACTCAGCGAATTCTTTCGCGATCTCTTCATGCATATCGCGTGCGGCAATCGTTTGATTCTTTGGCGTTTGTGGTAATGAGCCAGCTGAATTACTTCCTTTTTTATGTTCATCTCTTCCCATTGGTCATTCTCCCTTCTGTAAGTACCTTCCTAAGTAAGTTGGTTCAAAAAAGAGAATTTATACATGAATATGACGAGAGCTTATAGTTACTATGGTTGAATGGGGAACTATTCCATTCCATAAGCCTTTCTGTCGAAATATGGTTATTTAACCCGCCCCGTGTTTAGCATGTAGTGGATTGGGAATATATTCATTAAGCTTTGTAAATCGAATACGAGGAGGAAGTATATATATGGCTAACCAACATACTACAGATCAAGAAAAGAAAATGTCTCTGGAAGAAGCGGGGCGTAAAGGCGGACAAGCAACCTCTAAAAAACATGATAAAGAGTTCTATGAACAAATTGGTCGTAAAGGCGGGGAAGCCACAGCACAAAAGCATAGTACTGAATTTTATAAAGAAATTGGACGTAAAGGTGGAAAAGCTACTTCCGAGAAGTATGATAAACAATTTTATGAGAATATCGGACGTAAAGGCGGAGAAGCTAGAGCACAACAGAATAAGAATATGAACTAGAAAACGAACCGAAACATGTTTTTCAAGAAGAAAAAGACGTACCCGAATGGAGTATTTTGATTCGGTACGTCTTTTTTGTCGTGCGTAACCATAAAGAATACAAATGAGCTATTGTTTCTAATGGTGCAGTACAGTATAACTGTAATAAGCAGAAGTAAAAGGAAATGGGTGAGAAAATGGAACAACGTAAAGAACAATGGTCTTCGAAGCTTGGATTTATTATGTCTTCAGCGGGCGCGGCAATTGGCCTTGGAGCAATCTGGAAATTCCCGTATGTTACAGGAATGAGTGGTGGTGGCGCGTTCTTCTTATTATTCGTGGTGTTTACTATTTTGATTGGATTACCGATGTTGGTTTCCGAATTCATTATTGGACGTGGTTCGGGTAGAGAAGCAATCAGTGCTTACAAAAAGTTAGCGCCAGCTAGTGCATGGCCATGGATTGGTAAGCTCGGTGTAGCGGGGTGTTTTCTCTTACTATCATTCTATAGTGTCGTCGGTGGTTGGGTATTCATATATAGTGGCTTGTCTATTGGTGGCAAGATCATTAGTGAAGGAGCTTCCTACTCGGAACAGTTTGGTTCGATTGTCGGTTCACCAATAACAACGTTAATTGGACTGCTTTTGTTTACAATTATTAATATATTAGTCGTATCTTCTGGTGTGCAAAATGGTATTGAAAAAGCGAATAAATATATGATGCCTTTATTATTTGTATTTTTTATTATTTTAGTCGTTCGTTCATTGACGTTACCTGGTGCAATGGAAGGTGTATCGTTCTTCCTGAAACCTGATTTCTCTAGTATTACAAGGGAGTCCGTATTATATGCGCTTGGACAGTCCTTCTTTTCATTAGCCGTTGGATTTTCTTGTATGGTGACATACAGTTCATATCTGAAGAAAGACGTTAGCCTAACTTCATCTGCAAGTTCTGTAGTGGGAATGAATTTATTTGTTTCATTACTAGCAGGTTTAGCTATTTTCCCGGCAGTCTTCGCATTCGGACAAGAACCGGCTGCAGGACCGGAATTACTCTTCATGGTGTTACCAGCAGTCTTTTCGCAACTTCCGCTAGGGCAAGTATTCTTGGCGTTATTCTTAATTTTATTTTTGTTTGCGACTTTGACATCTTCGTTTAGTTTATATGAGATCATTGTGGCTGCGATGACAGCGAGTGGCAAGCGTACGCGTAAGTCTGTAACTTGGTTAATTGGCGCGGTAGTATTCATTGCCGCAATTCCTTCTGCCTTGTCTTCTAGTACATTATCAGGGTTGCTGATATTCGATAAGAGTGTTTTTGACGCGACAGATTATCTCGTCAGTAATATTTTGCTTCCAGCAGGAAGTTTGCTGATTGCGTTGTTTATTGTTCGTAAGATGGACCAAGTGTTAGTGCGTGATGAGTTTACACAGTATAATACACAATCCAAAAGTTTCTATCCGCTTTGGCACTTTTTAATGAAGTGGATAGTGCCATTGACTATTATTGTGGTGTTCTTAAATACGCTTGGTATTGTAAATTAAAGTAGTTTTGCAGAGTGGCAGAGCATTGTTGATCCGTGTTTACTTAAAGGAAACCACTTACTAATCATTCGTTTTAATATACTAACCAGACTCCCTAATAGGGGAGTCTTTTTCTATGTAAGAATTAGAATTATCAAAGGATGGATTTGACTAAAAACTATTTCAACTGTATAATACCTATTAAACATGTTGGAATAATATATTTTGACAGGAGTGTGGAAGAAATGCAAAAAATGATCACGATTCGTTCTGGGGGACATAATTTATCCGGTGCACTGCATCTGCCTGAATATAGAAAAGAAGCCATACCATTACTTGTATTTGTTCATGGGTTTGTAGGCAGTAAAGTAGGGGAACACCGTCTGTTTGTTAAAGCTGCACGATATTTTACGGAGCGTGGATATGGGGTATTCCGCTTTGATTTTAGCGGTTGTGGTGAAAGTGATGGAGATTATGCTGGTGTAACAGTAACGAACCAATTGAAGGAAGTGCAGGATGTGGTCGATTATCTAAGCTCAATAAGAGGGATAGATCAACACCGCATTACGCTAGTTGGGCACAGTCTTGGTGGAGCTGTTGCATCGCTCACAGCGGCAAGCGATACTAGAATTAAACAATTAATTCTCTGGTCGCCAGTAGGTAAACCTTACGAAGATATTACTGGGATTCTTGGACCGAAAGCGGTTCATGAAATTGCCAGACATGGCAGTCATGACTACAATGGGTTTATGATCAGTCAAACGTTCCTGAAAGATTTGAAAAAACACCAGCCTCTTAAAGCGGTTCGCTCATTTACAGGGCCAGTGCATATTATTCATGCAAAGGAAGACGAGCAAATTCCGAAAGAACATGCGGTGCGCTATGCTAATTCACTCAATAAACGTGTAGATACAAGACATGTGTTTGAACAGTATATCGACAAAGCAGATCATACATTCTCCGGTTATTCATTCGAAGATGAACTGTTCGACAAAAGTTTAGCTTGGCTCGAAGGTAATCCAGTAGAAAATTTAGTGTCGCAAACATAAAATCGTAAAAATCTCCCGCACAGTATACACGTGGCGGGAGTTTTTTAATGAAAATAAAAAGGCGGGCTGCCTGATCCGTTTCCGCGGATTGGCAGCCCTAATTTTGGAATGTAGGGTAAAACTGGAGATAAGGAAAAGAGAAAAAATTAAGTTGCTGCTGTTTTAGCAGCTTGGATGAAACGCTCATTCACAATGTCCCAGTCCACAGTGTGCCACCAATTTTGTACAAATTCGGGGCGGCGGTTCTGGTATGACAAATAATAAGCGTGTTCCCATACATCAATGACTAGTAATGGGGTTTTTCCATCTTTCAATGGTGTATCCTGGTTTGGCGTGCTCATGACTTCTAACTCGCCGTCAGTAAGCACCAACCAGCCGTAACCACTACCAAAGCGACTGATTGCCGCTTTTGACAAGACATCCTGGAAATTATCGAAGGAATTAAAATACTTTTCGATTTCCCGTTTAATATCTGCTGATGGTTCACCTTTACTTTTTGGCGTCATGGATTCCCAGAATAAGCTATGACAGTAATGTCCACCGCCGTTGTTCTGAACGGCAGTGCGTATCTCCTCAGGCACCTGACTGAGATCAGTCAGTATGGTTTCAAGAGATTGGGACTGTAACACTTCATGATTTTCCAGAGCCGCATTCAAGTTATTGACGTACGTCTGATGATGTTTGCCATGGTGGATTTCCAATGTCCGTGCATCGATATACGGTTCAAGACCGTCTACTGCATAAGGCAAATCAGGAAGAACAAATGGCTTCAAATTTTCACCTCCAAAGAAACGATGAGAAACTATAAAAGTTTCCCTAGGGAAATAATGTTTCCTTAAGGCAACATTAATAAAGAAATGAAAGAAACGCAAGGCTTTTATGGGAAATAAACCAAAAATAAATCTAAAGAACTACTAATGGTTTACTTGTAAATCGTAATCAATGAAGAAATTTTTATGATTTTCTAGTTAGCAAGTTTACCTATTTTTCAGGAAGGGAATAGTTCTATAAAGCGAGGGGTGCCAATATGTTTAAGTCTATAAATGTTTTCATTATGATTCTATGTAGTATGACCGTCATGACTAACCATTCTGTTAGTAAAGCCGCTGAGACAACAGGCACAATAAGTGTCGTGTCGTTTGACGGCTTAGGATATGAGGATGCACAACGTTACATAAGCAAAGGAGTCATGTCAAATTTAGAAAATTTTCAGCAACAAGGAGCTTATGCTACAGATTTTGTTACCGTTACACCGTCTTTGACTGCCCCTTCACATGCAGCAATGTCTACTGGTGCTAGACCTTCAAAGACAGGAATTGTCAGTAATCAGTATCATTCATTAGGAGAAAAAGTGAAAGATGACCAAAGTGGATTTTCACAGACGCTAGGCGTTACACCTATATGGAAAGAAGCAAGAAATCAAGGGAAAGTCACAGCTACCGTCTCCTTCCCTGACTCGAACCCTGATAACGCATCTGCTGCTACTTACGCTGTTTATTCGGGTGGGACTTTGGCGAATTCAAAACTTCATAACTTGAAGTTTTCAGAAGTAGATGATGAACGCGTGGAACAAATAAATGCGGGATCAATAAAAGTAGAAGAAGCAGTTATTTCATTGGATATAAAAAAATCACCTGCCAAACAATTATATATTTTGCGAACAGATGATAAAGAATCGAAATATTATATATCAATGGATAGAAAAAATATGGGAGAAGAAGTATCACCTAATGATTGGATTGCTGTCGCACTGAACTTACATGATTTTGATAGTGCAGGATTTTATGTGAAACTAAAAGGAGATCCCGAGAACAAAGAAGAACTTCAGTTATTTCAAGGGACTGTGATGGGCGGGTTATATAGAGGACCTGGTCAATTTACAGATAAAATTCAATCAGAATTCGGATTTTATCCAGCAGCTGATGAAATAGAGGCGTTTAAAAATGGAGATATTACTAGGGAAGAATATGAACAGGTGGGTGAACGATTCTCAAATTGGGTGACGGATGTCAGTTTTTATATTAAAGAGAACTATCAGCCCGACCTGCTGTTCTATTATTATTCTGTAGTGGATAGTGAACTGCATGAGTTCCTATTGAGAGAACCTGCTCAACCTGGATATCAATTAGCGAATGTGTTGGAAAAAGAAGAATATGTGAACTGGGCATTTAGCCAAGCAGATCGGGCAATTGGTCGAATAAAAAATAATTTGAACCCCGACGATCATGTATTAATTATTTCCGATCATGGATTGGAGCCAATTCATACAAGACTTTCACCAAATAGAGAATTAGAAAAGGCAGGGCTACTTGTTAAAGATCAAGAGGGAAATATTGATGAGTCTAAAACGAAAGCTTATGCAGAAGCGAGTGGAACAATTGCTCATGTTTATGTGAATATGAAAGGCAGAGAGAAAAAAGGAATTGTAAAAGAAGAAGAATATGAACAAGTAAAGAAGGAAATTGTGTCAACATTTACTAATAAGACAGTATTTACTGCTCTTTCCCAAGATCCAAAAAAAGTAGCTCATCCTATTTTACGTTGGCTTACTAATAAAAATGAAAAGCTCGATAACATCTATACGTATCCGAGTTTATCTGTCTTATCTAGCGTCGAGGAGTCCCAAGTATATCCATATGAGTCCGTTTGGACAGAGGATCAGGAAGGATATGCTGCATTCGATAGTAATAATAGCGGAGACGTATTTTTATCTGCTGCTCCCGGATTTTTAATGGGCAAAGACGCGAAAAATGCTGTTGAACCAACGCAGGAATTGGGGAGTCATGGTGGAAACCCTGAGCGATCAACATTACGGCCGGTTTTATATGCATTCGGCCCTATGATTCCACCTGGCGAAATGAGCAATAGAATTACGATGACAGATATTGCACCCAGTGTATATGAGTTATTAGGTTTACAAGTTCCAGATTTTGTGGAAGGAAAGGCAATTTGGGAGTTGAAATAATTATACAGCTAGAGGAATAAATATAACATTCCGCTATTTTGAATTCATTTAAGAAGTGCGTAGGTAGAACATTACCTATTGCACTTCTTTTGTTTTTAACAAAATACTCTTAATATATTACTTTATCAAAAAAGCATCTTGCGTTTAATCAGAATAAAAGTATAATAATGATTAATGAGTTATTTCAGAAAAATAGAAAAAGGTGAGCAAATGAACGAGAGAAAGAAATTACTTGAAGTGAACGATTTGCAAACGACCTTTTTCACGGATTCAGGAGAAATTCCAGCAGTAGATCATGTAGACTTTTATGTAAGAGAAGGAGAAGTCTTGGGGATTGTAGGAGAGTCAGGCTGCGGAAAGAGTGTTACTTCTTTATCTATCATGCAGTTAGTGCCAAGTCCGCCAGGGAAAATTACTGGAGGAGAAATCCTTTTTGAAGGTCAAGATCTCCTAAAGAAAACGGAAAAGGAAATGAGAGAGATTCGTGGGAATGACGTCGCGATGATTTTTCAAGAGCCCATGACGTCGTTAAATCCGCTTTTCACAATAGGCAATCAGATGTCTGAAGCTATTTCTCTTCACCAGAAAAAGTGGTCGAAAAAGCAAATTAAGGAACGGGCAATAGAAATGTTGAAACTAGTCGGATTACCTCGCTCTGAAGAAATTATGAAAGAATATCCACACCAGTTATCCGGTGGTATGCGGCAGCGTGTCATGATTGCTATGGCGCTTGTATGTGATCCCAAAGTACTCATTGCGGATGAACCGACAACTGCACTTGATGTAACGATTCAAGCTCAAATCCTCAAATTGATGCGAGATTTAAATGAACGCATGAATACAGCTATATTACTCATTACACATGACTTAGGAGTAGTGGCTGAAACTTGTGAACGCGTTGTCGTTATGTATGCAGGACAAGTCATTGAGGAAGCACCAACTGAAGAAATATTTGAAAATCCTTGTCACCCTTATACACGGGGATTGATCCAGTCAGTACCGGATATGCGTGATAAAAAAGATCGTCTATATTCGATTCCAGGTAATGTGCCAAAACCAGGATCCATTGATAAAGGCTGTAGATTCGCAGCAAGATGTGAAAGCGCTTTCTTTAGATGCTGGATAGAAACACCAGAATTGTACCGGAACTCCGAAAATCATCAAACGAGATGCTTCTTATATGACGAACAAGAAGGAGTGACGAATGCAAATGAACAAACCACTGTTAAGAGTTGAAGGGCTGAAAAAATACTTTCCGATTCGCAAAGGGCTGATTGGTAAAACAGTGGGTCATGTCAAAGCAATCGATAATGTGTCATTTCATGTAAATGAAGGAGAGACACTTGGAATCGTAGGAGAAAGTGGTTGCGGAAAATCGACAACGGGACGAACAATTATGCAATTGCTAGAACCTACAGAGGGTGTTGTGGAATTCCAAGGAAAAGATTTAACTAAGCTCTCTGCTAATGAAATTCGAGCGGTTCGTCGAGATATCCAAATGGTCTTCCAAGATCCTTATGCATCATTAAATCCTCGTCATACAATCGGCAAAATTTTAGAAGAACCATTGATTGTTCATGGTGGTGGCAGTGCAAAGGATCGCCGCAAAAAAGTAGTAGAGTTTTTAAGGATTGTCGGTTTGAGTGAATACCACGCAAAACGTTATCCTCATCAATTCAGTGGGGGCCAGCGTCAACGTATTGGTATAGCTCGTGCTTTGATGACGAATCCCAAGTTAATTATTGCAGATGAGCCGGTGTCTGCGCTTGACGTATCCATTCAAGCGCAAGTATTGAACTTAATGCAGGATTTACAAAAGGAATTTAACTTGACCTATATTTTCATTGCACATGACCTGGGAGTTGTACGCCATATCAGTGATCGTGTGGCAGTCATGTACTTGGGGAAAATTGTGGAGATTACAGAGAGTGAAGAGCTTTATGCAAACCCCCTCCATCCTTACACACAGGCGTTATTGTCTGCGGTACCTGTACCAGATCCGAATTATAAAAAGGAACAAATCATTATTGAAGGGGATATGCCAAGTCCAGCGAATCCACCAAGCGGTTGTGCATTCCACACTCGCTGTCCTTTCAAAATGGATGTGTGTACGAAAATAACTCCTGTATTAGCAGAGGAGAAAACTGGTCATTCTGTTGCTTGCCATCTTTATACTGCGGAAGGCAACGATGATATAGAAAGAAAAAAACAATTGGAGGGATCTGTATGAGAAAAGGGAAACTGTGGTCGTTCGCGTTGATCATGCTTCTTGTCTTATCGACTGCTTTGGCAGCTTGTTCAGGCGGCGATGATAAAGAAGGCAGTGGCGACAAGGACAAAGACGCTGCGGATAAAGGCGGCAGTGAGAACAAAACGTTAGTATTTGGACGAGGTGGAGATTCAACATCTCTTGACCCATCCCGTGTAACAGAAGGGGAAACATTTAAAGTAACAGTGAATTTATTCGAAACATTATTAAACTTTGGGGAGCAGGATACTACGGTTCAACCGGGACTTGCTAAAGAATATGACACAAGTGAAGATGGATTGACGTATACATTCCAATTGGAAGAAGGCGTAAAATTCCATGATGGCACTGATTTTAATGCTGAAGCAGTAGTAAAGAACTTTGAGCGTTGGGCTAATGGAGATTCAGATACATTCCCATACTATAACTCTATGTTCGGTGGGTTTAAAGACGATGAAGATCACGTAATTGAATCTGTTAAAGCAGATGGAGAATCCACAGTGATTATTACATTGAAACGTCCACAAGCGCCATTCTTGAAAAATCTGGCGATGAGTATGTTCGCTATTTCAAGTCCTGAAGCCTTTGAAAAGGGCGATGATGAGTATGAGCGTAATCCAGTAGGAACAGGTCCATTCAAGTTTGTAGAGTGGAAGCCAAATGAAACAATTACAATTGAAAAGAACGAAGAATACTGGCAAGAGGGGTTACCAAAATTGGATCGCATTATTTTCCAAGCGATTCCGGATAACTCTGCTCGTCTGAACGCATTACTATCTGGTGAAATTGATTTAGCAGATGGAATCAATCCAGCCGATGGAGGAAAGATTGAAGACAATGATACATTGCAGTTGTTCGAGCGTCCTTCCATGAACGTAGGGTACCTTGGATTAACAGTAACGCGTGAGCCATTTGATAAAAAAGAAGTTCGTCAGGCAATGAACTATGCTATCGATAAACAATCAATCGTTGATTCATTCTTTGAAGGACGCGCAGAAGTAGCGAAAAATGCTATGCCATCATCTATTTCAGGTTATAACGATGATGTAGAAGATTATGCATATGATCCTGAAAAAGCGAAAGAACTATTGAAAGAAGCAGGTCTTGAAGATGGATTCGAAATGGAGCTATGGGCTATGCCGGTTTCACGTCCATACATGCCAGACGGCACAAAAGTAGCAGAAGCAATTCAGAGCAACTTGGCTGATGTAGGTATTAAAGCAAAAATCGTTTCGTATGAGTGGGCGACTTACCTAGACAAGGCAAGCAAAGGGGAAGCAGATGCTTTCATGCTTGGTTGGACTGGGGATAATGGAGACGCAGACAACTTCCTATATGTATTGTTAGATGAAGACAATATCGGAAGTAATAACTACACGTACTTTAAGAACGACGAAACACATAAGTTATTCCTTGAAGCACAAACAGAAGTAGACGAAGACAAGCGTATAGAGTTGTATAAACAAGCTCAGGAAATTCTTCACGAAGAAGCTCCTTGGGTACCACTTGCACACTCCATTCCATTGTTAGGCGGAGCGAAAGAACTAACTGGTTTCGTTCCACATCCTACAGGTTCTGATTTGTTGTCAAATGTAGAATTCAAATAAGTAATAGGTAAATTACATGATGGAAGAAGAGGGAGAAGCTAGTATTCTCCCTTTCTTTGATTAATAAATGATAAGAGCCGGAGGGGTGAAAGAGTTGTTCAACTATACGATTAAGAGGCTATTACAGCTAATTCCTGTCCTGCTTGGTATGACATTTCTAGTTTTTATGTTGATTCGTGCAATTCCTGGTAATCCAGCACAAGTAATTTTAGGGCAACAAGCAACAAAAGAAGCGGTGGAAGCCTTGACGATCAAGCTAGGTCTTGATCAACCATGGTATACACAATATTTCAGTTATCTTGGTGGTATTTTAAAAGGTGATTTAGGCGAATCCATGCGTACGCGACTACCTGTGGCGGATGAAGTTTGGCCGTATTTAGCAGCTACATTGGAATTGGCATTATTTGCGATGATTATCGCGGTCGTTGTAGGGATTAATGCAGGAATTATTTCTGCTTGGTTCCAGAACTCATGGTTTGATTATTCAGCGATGGTATTGGCACTGGTCGGTGTCTCCATGCCTATTTTCTGGTTGGGGTTAATGGGGCAGTGGGCATTTGCGATTGAGTTGCAATGGTTGCCGACAACTGGACGTGAAAATGTTCGTGATCCTGTATCCGCCATAACCAATTTATACATAATTGATACGCTCATCCAAGGCAGGTTTGATCAATTATGGGTAGTCATTAAACATTTGATCTTACCAGGGCTAGCGCTTGCAACGATTCCTATGGCAATTATTGCCCGGATGACGCGCTCGAGCATGCTAGAAGTGATGCGTTCTGACTATATTCGAACAGCACGGGCAAAGGGTCAGAAAATGTTTTGGGTAGTGTATAAGCACGCGTTAAAAAATGCAATCATTCCTGTTTTGACAGTGATCGGTTTGCAAATTGGTCTACTCCTTGGTGGAGCTATTCTGACGGAAACGATCTTCGCTTGGCCTGGAATTGGACGCTATATCTATGATGCGATCAACTTTAGAGATTATCCTGTTATTCAATCAGGCATTCTCATCGTGGCATTTATCTTTGTCATGATTAATCTGATCGTCGATTTACTATATGGACTGATCGATCCGAGGATTAAGTATGATTGAGGAAGGAGGAACAGTTCATGTCAGAATTTACGCCTAAGGTAGACGGAGTAGCAGAAGCAAAATTAGAAAAAACAACAGGACCTTGGCGGGAAGCTTGGGTAGGTTTTCGCAAAAGTAAAGTAGCGGTCGTAGGCGCAGTCATTGTGATATTCTTTATCCTACTTGCGCTCTTCGGTCCTCTTGTCACTAAAGAAGGCATCAACGAACAATTAATGACGGATCGACTGCAACCTCCTTCTTCGGAATACTGGTTTGGAACGGATGACTTCGGCCGTGATATTTTCTCACGCATTATCCACGGTGCGCGTATTTCGTTATCAGTTGGATTCTTCTCGGTAGTGGGTTCGATTGTTGTGGGGAGTTTCCTTGGTATTATTGCTGGTTATTACGGGCGCTGGATTGATACGATTATTTCTAGGATATTCGATATTATGCTCGCATTCCCTTCCATTTTATTGGCGATTGCGATTGTATCGGTATTGGGGCCAAGTTTACGTAACGCGTTAATTGCTATTGCAATCATTAACGTACCGAACTTCGGACGATTAATACGATCTAAAGTGTTGAGCATAAAAGAGGATGAATATATTACAGCGGCAAAAGCAATTGGGATGAAAGATTTCAGGATCCTGTTTTCGCATATTTTACCTAACTCAATGGCGCCTGTTATCGTACAAGGTACATTGGCGATTGCTACAGCTATCTTAGAAGCGGCAGCACTTGGATTCCTAGGATTAGGCGCTGAAGCTCCTTATCCAGAGTGGGGGAAGATGTTAGCTGACTCTAAAGATTATTTGCAGAATGCCCCATGGACAATGATTTTCCCTGGGCTTGCCATTATGTTGACGGTGTTGGGCTTTAACTTGATGGGTGACGGGTTACGTGATGCATTGGATCCGAAAATGAAAAGTTAAGCTATGCTTTTGACTGATATAATCCAGGTACTGATAGTGGATGGAGAGGCTGGGACATAAGTAGAAAATCTAGCTTACTAAACAAAAAG
>NZ_PDYX01000120.1:0-392 GCF_002743265.1 Sporosarcina sp. P29
TTGATGCGATTAAGAAATACGATATGGACCTGGTCGTTTGTGGTCACCACCAGGACTTCTGGAGCAAGCTGATGTCTTCAGCGCGTCAGCTGATTAACACCGTTCATGTGGATATGCTGATTGTTCCACTGCGTGACGAAGAAGACGAGTAAGTCTGCTTTCCCTCTCCCACCGGGAGAGGGAACCGTTCGAGCCTCTTTCCAGCGCGGGTTGGGGTGACGGCATCAAACCGCACACCCTAACCTTCCTGTTCCGGCGTCCCCGAATAAATATCAAACCGGTGCCCTTTGGTGACCACCGCATTGGCCGTGGCCACGTCCGCCAGCGGCGGCGCATAGTCCGGACGTTTCACCACCACGCGCTTCGTGGCTAGCTGACGAGCAGGCGCCAGC
>NZ_PDYX01000121.1:0-392 GCF_002743265.1 Sporosarcina sp. P29
CGCCAGAATATTGGTCTGGAAGGCAATGCCGTCAATGACGCTCAGAATATCGGCGATGCGTGCCGAACTGCCGGCGATATCACGCATTTTTTCAATGACGTAGCAGACCATTTCGCTGCCGTGATCGGCGGTGTCAGACACGGATTTCGCCAGCTGGTGCGCCTGCTCGGCGTTGTCTGCATTGAGTTTCACCGTGGCGGTGATCTCTTCCATGCTGGCGGCCGTCTGCTCAAGCGATGTCGCGGTGGATTCCGTGCGCTGGGCAAGATCCATGTTCCCCGCCGTCAGCTCGCGGCTACCGGTATCAATTTGCGAGCTGGCATCACGTACCCGTAAAACCGAGTTCATCAGAGACTGCCGCATCCCCTCAATGGCCGCGTTCAGGCGGTTAA
>NZ_PDYX01000122.1:0-392 GCF_002743265.1 Sporosarcina sp. P29
ATCATGGTCTACACCCACGATTCGATTGGTCTGGGTGAAGACGGTCCCACGCATCAGGCCGTTGAGCAGCTGGCGAGCCTGCGTTTAACGCCAAACTTCAGCACCTGGCGTCCGTGCGATCAGGTCGAAGCGGCGGTTGGCTGGAAGCTGGCGGTTGAGCGCCACACGGGGCCAACGGCATTAATTCTGTCGCGGCAAAACCTGGCCCAGATTGAACGCACGCCGGAGCAGGTAAAAAATATCGCCCGCGGCGGGTACATCCTGAAAGACAGCGGCGGCAAACCGGATGTCATCCTGATTGCTACCGGTTCTGAGGTGGAAATTACCGTGAAGGCTGCGGAAAAACTGACCGCCGAAGGTCATGCGGTACGCGTGGTATCCCTGCCGTCCAC
>NZ_PDYX01000123.1:0-389 GCF_002743265.1 Sporosarcina sp. P29
ATGGTCTCCGTTCCTGTTCCTGACCGCCACGGTTACGCTCTGGAGTATTCCACCGTTTAAGGCCCTGTTCGCACCGGGTGGCGCACTGTATGAGATGGTCATTAACATCTCCGTGCCGTTCCTCGACAAGATGGTCGCCCGTATGCCGCCCGTGGTGCACACCGCCACGCCGTATGCCGCGGTGTATAAATTTGACTGGTTCTCGGCAACCGGCACCGCAATCCTGTTTGCCGCTATCCTGTCTGTGGTGTGGTTACGCATGAAGCCAGCGGCTGCAGTACAGACTTTTGCGGCTACCATTAAGGAACTGATGCTGCCGATCTACTCCATCGGCATGGTGCTGGCGTTCGCGTTTATCTCGAACTATTCCGGCCTGTCATCGACGCTGG
>NZ_PDYX01000124.1:0-389 GCF_002743265.1 Sporosarcina sp. P29
ACTCGGCATGCAATTTGCTTCCACAAGAGAAACTACAACAAAAACTTGCCAATGCAGACCGTGACGAACTGGATACGATGTGGGATTTCTACAAAGAACTAGGTAGTGTAATGACAAAACGAGTTCGATTAATTATCGATGACTTTCATCATATTACTGCTCTAGAACTCTTGGAAATGATCCAGTATTTTGTAATGGATTTGCCCGAATCATTGAAAATTTGCTTCGCCAGTCGTCATCTCCCTCCCTTTACACTTGCACTCTGGCAATCTTTATTTACTGTTACTGAAGTCAAAATGCAGCATCTGCGTTTTACGACTGTAGATATGAAAGTGTTTTTGAAAAAACAACCTCAACAGCAGCAATCAGTATGGCAAGAATTCATTCAG
>NZ_PDYX01000125.1:0-389 GCF_002743265.1 Sporosarcina sp. P29
CAGGGAAGAGGGGATATCAGGCTACGCCGATGTCTGAACCCGTCTTCTCGAATCCATCGAAATCAGCACCACCGACGACACAATCAGCAGCGTGCCCAGCCAGTCCGGCAGCGTAAACGCCACTCCAAGCAAAATCACCGACAGCAGGGCGCTGCTCAGCGGCTCGGCACAGCTCAGAATGCTCGCCTTCGGCCCGCCAATCATCTGCGCGCCTTTCAGATACAGGCTGAACGTCAGCGCCGTGCCAATCACCACCAGATAGAAAAACGCCAGCAGCAGGCTGCCATCAATCACGAAGGTGGTCCCGCGTCCGGCGTAGAACGGCGTCAGCACGACCCCCGCGATTAACATACTCCAGCCAACAATCGGCAGCGTGCCGTAGCGGGCGA
>NZ_PDYX01000126.1:0-389 GCF_002743265.1 Sporosarcina sp. P29
TGAGCGCAGACGCTCGCGCTGAGGCATAACCAGCCGATAATTATCAGGCTCACAGAAAAACGTTTGTTCAGCATATTCATCCTTAAAAGCGTAAATTCGCATCAAACGTGACGGAGAGATTGCTTTCTCGTTTACCGTCGAAAGGGCGCTTGTCCCAGTTCAGCATCACGCCGCTATCAATGACGTTGTTCCATTGAATGCGCTGCCCGTAACCCAGCAGGGCGATGGCGCCAGCGGGCTGATTTTTCTGCCAGTATTCCCCGCCGCCGAGAACGACCTGCTGGCTCCAGAGCGTGTCGTAATGGCGGTACATCTGATGATCGACGGACAGGGCCGCCGTTACGGAGAGATCCCGCTCCGGGTTGTAATAGAGCGTGTCCCGCAGGGTG
>NZ_PDYX01000127.1:0-388 GCF_002743265.1 Sporosarcina sp. P29
CTAAACCAACGCTAAACGAGGAGGAACCATGTTTGGTATTTATCGCGCACGCCGCCTGGCGTTATACATTGTCGCTGCCATTGTTATTGCCACGTTAATTGGATATAGCACTTATATGTTTGTAAAATTATTTGCATGACAAGGACATTTATTTACATAACGCGATAATAATTTAATCGCTTCTGAGAGATTATTCTCTTTCTGTTATTTATTCGCAGAAAAGTGCATTTAATTTAACAAAAAACGTCTGCCGGGTTTATATTGCTTTACGTTCCGCGATGCCGGACAATGACATTTTTAACTGACGATTAACATTAAGATGAAACACCCGTTAGAATCGCTGCTCACAGCGGGGGGCATTTTGTTGATGGCCCTGCTCTCCTGCCTG
>NZ_PDYX01000128.1:0-385 GCF_002743265.1 Sporosarcina sp. P29
CGTTCGCACATTATCCTCACAGACTCAGGCGGTATCCAAGAAGAAGCACCATCGCTTGGAAAACCTGTTATTGTTCTGCGAGACACAACCGAACGCCCAGAAGGTATTGATGCAGGAACACTGCGCCTGGCGGGAACAGAAGAAGAAAACATCTTCCAACTTTCCGACGCGCTGCTATCCGACGATGCGGAGTACGAAAAAATGTCCAAGGCTCATAACCCATACGGTGATGGCCATGCATCTGCACGAATAGTAGAGTCGCTACTCAAATATTTATCTTCATTATAAGAACCGAAACAGCAGAGAATTCTCATCTGCTGTTTTTTTTGTCTGCCAATAAAAGTGGCTAAGACAAGAGAGGGGAGGGGCTTGTAGTTCGGGATGA
>NZ_PDYX01000129.1:0-383 GCF_002743265.1 Sporosarcina sp. P29
AAAAGCATCGCTTTTACCGCATCGGTTTTTTCACGGGCCAGAAGGTGCGGGTCGAGATCGGCATGATTACGTTCAATCACGGCCTGCGCTATACGCCAGGTTGGGGCTCCGTTGAGGGCGATCATCGCCTGAAGATCGAAACGCATACCGTAACGAGCAAGGACATCAGTCCAGGCTTGACGATGCGTGGGTTCGGTATCCAGGAGAGTGCCATCCATATCGAAGATCAAACCGTCATACTGTGCGTACATCGTGCTCTCGCTAAACGATTAACAAAGCATTACTTTATCGTAAACGGTGGTTTTTGTCGCTCAAAGAGAAATGATTGCTGACGGAACGTCGAAGGAATAACCAGGGAGAAAGAGAGTGGTACAGAAAAGAAG
>NZ_PDYX01000014.1:0-71952 GCF_002743265.1 Sporosarcina sp. P29
TGTATTAGGCATGCCGCCAGCGTTCGTCCTGAGCCAGGATCAAACTCTCCATAAGAGAAATTCGATTAGCTCGAGTTTCATTTGCTGGCATCAATTAAGATACTCATTTTGTTTGTGTCACCGTTAGGTGCACAAGCTGTATTTCGTTAACGTTTTGCTGTTCAGTTTTCAAGGTTCATCCGGTTGGTCTCTCGTAAGAGGCAACTTTCTTATATTAACATCTCGCTGTTTCGTTGTCAACACTTTTGTTGAAAAACTTTTTTGTTATGTTTTTCGCTAAGTCGCTAACTTCAAAAGCAACTTCATAAATATACCACCTGTTTTCAAAGAACGCAACTGTTTTCTTCAATTCTTTTTGATTTTCTTTTACATTGCATTAAAATACTTGATTTCAGCAATAAAAAAACAGCTCCAATATTGCTATCGGAGCTGTCATATCAGTCTTTAGGACGCATTTGAGGGAATAACAGCACGTCGCGGATTGATTGCGAGTTCGTCAACAACATGACGAGACGATCGATTCCGATGCCTAGTCCACCTGTTGGCGGCAGTCCATATTCCAATGCCGTAATGAAATCTTCATCCATTTCATGCGCTTCATCGTTCCCTTGTTCCTTCTCTACCAGTTGCGCTTCGAAACGTTCACGCTGATCAATTGGATCATTTAGCTCCGTGAAAGCATTCGCGTGTTCACGACGTACAATGAATAGCTCAAAACGATCTGTATAGCGTGGATCTTCTGGATTTTTCTTTGCAAGTGGAGATACTTCTACTGGATGGCCGTAGATGAATGTTGGTTGCACGAGTTCTTCTTCTACTTTCTGTTCGAAGAATTCATTCAGTACATGACCTACTTCCATAGAAGGAGTTACTTGGACGTTATGTTCTTTTGCCAGTCCATGCGCTTGTTCTTTCGTTAGTTGCTGCCAGAAGTCTACCCCCGTAAACTCTTTGACTGCATCCGCCATGTGAAGTCGCTTCCAACGTGGTGCTAATTCGATTTGGTCGTCACCGTACTGAATAGTAGTTGTGCCGAGTACTTCTTGTGCGATATGCGCTACTAGATTCTCCGTTAATTCCATGATGTCATTGTAATCCGCATAGGCTTCATATAACTCAATCATTGTGAATTCAGGATTATGACGAGTGGACATTCCTTCATTACGGAATACACGTCCGATCTCATATACTTTCTCAAGGCCACCAACAATCAAGCGCTTTAGATGTAGTTCAATAGCAATCCGCATATACAACGTCATATCTAATGTGTTGTGGTGTGTAACGAACGGGCGAGCTGCTGCTCCTCCTGCTATTGAGTGAAGCATAGGTGTTTCTACTTCAAGGAAGCCTTGACCATCCAAGTAATGGCGCATCGATTGAATGATCCGGCTACGCATAATGAATGTTTCTTTGCTACCTTCTGTTGATATTAAATCTAGATAACGCTGACGATAGCGTTGTTCTACGTCTTGTAGACCATGGAACTTCTCAGGCAACGGACGCAAAGCTTTCGTTAAGAACGTAAACTTTGTCGCTTTAATAGAAAGTTCTCCTACTTTTGTTTTGAAGATAATACCTTGAACACCGACAATGTCTCCAAGGTCTGCAGAGGTAAATAGCTTATAGGCATCTTCACCGATAGCGTCTAGACGCACATAAATCTGGATTTGACCTCCAAGATCTTGAATGTGCGCGAAGCCAGCTTTACCTTTTCCACGCTTTGTCATGATGCGACCAGCAATGGTTACTTCATTCTCGTTTTCTTCCAGCTCTTCTTTTGATTGCTCTTCATATGTAGAGCGTATCTCACTTGTCAGGTGCGTGCGTTCAAAACGCTGACCGAACGGATCCAAACCATCTTCGCGTATATCTTTCATCTTCTGGCGTCTCACCAAAAGCTGATCATTCATTTCATCCATATTGGACATTTCCTTTCACTCCTTCATACTTTGACCGTCACTCTTCCCAGGATCAGTCTTCTGCAACTATTGTACACAAATTCCAGGCCTAACAAAAGGACAAACAGTTATCTCGTTCTATTGTATAGAAAAAACTGCCCTATTATAGAGCAGTTTGGTCATTCAATGTTCAATCTTATCGTAAAAACTCTTCGACTTGTCCAACCTTTTTCCAAAGATTCACTCCATCTTCCTTTATCGCTAACTCTTCACGATAAAGTGTCCTTGTTATAGGATTCTTTGCATTCCTGTTAATCTCTACTAGCGGAACGAGTACGAATGCACGCTCTTGCATACGAAGATGCGGAATGATCAGATTCTCCAATTGAATGTGTTCCTCGTTATATAGCAAGATATCCAAGTCTACCGTACGTGGTCCCCAACGTATTTTACGCATTCTGCCAAGCTTGTTTTCAATAGTTTGGCATGCACTCAATAACTCGGTAGCTTCTAATGTAGTCTCGAGATGTACCACGATATTCAAAAACTTTGCTTGTTCAGTCAATCCAACAGGGTCGGTTTCGTATACCGAAGAAACTTGTAACACCTTAATAGAAGGATACTCATTTAACAATTGCACAGCTTGCTGTAACTGTTCGAGGCGATTGCCTATATTTGACCCCAGTGACAAGTAGGCGTTATTCAAGAGAAACGCCCCCTCGTGATTTCCACAGAAACGGATGAGTAATGTCCACGAATGGGTGGATCCGGCTTTATAAGCACGACTCGAACACCATTCACCTTTTCGGCAAAGTCTGTCATGATCGTTCCCGCCACCGTTTCAGCGACCGTCTCGATCAAATGAACCGCTTCCCCTTCTACGATGTTCTTACACATCTCGTACACTTCTGCATAATTCATTGTTTTCGATAAATCATCCGTCTGTCCAGCTTCCGCAAGATCCGTCGCCAATGAAACCGTCAGCCGAAAACGCTGTCCGAGTTTGTTCTCTTCAGGCAATGCGCCGTGGTAACCGTAAAACTCCATATCATTCAAATGAATATAATCCATGAAATCCCTCCATTTTATCGCTTACCCAGTGTATGCTGCTTTCTTCGTCAGTACATCCATCATTTTGACCATTCGCGAGATTTCCTTTACATCATGAACACGCATAATATGTCCGCCGTGCTCAATGCCGTAGCAAACCGTCGCACCTGTACCTTCCATACGTTCTTCTACAGGCAGATCGAGTACTTTACCGATCATGCCTTTACGTGACGTGCCGAGCAAAACGGGATATCCAAGATCTGCAATTGTAGACAACCCTTGCATTGCTAATAAATTCTGCTCAAGATCTTTTGCGAAGCCGATGCCTGGATCCAACCAGATCATCTCTTCACTAACTCCCGCTCGCTTGGCAATATCGATACTCTCTTGCAAGTCTTCTATAACAGCCTCCATGAACGGCAGCTGGTAATCCCGATTTTCACGGTTATGCATCAAAATGATAGGTACTTTATAGCGCGCCGCCACTTCAGCAATTGCCGGTTCCCTTTTCGCACCCCATACATCATTAATTATACTAGCGCCCGCCACAATCGCCGCTTCCGCTACAACCGCCTTTGACGTATCAATTGATATTACACAGCCGAGTTCCTTAGCGAGCAACTCAATGACCGGTACAACACGCGCTATTTCTTCTTCCACTGAAACCGGTGTGTAGCCAGGACGAGTGGATTCTCCACCTATATCGATGATTTCTGCACCATCGGCAAGCATTTTCCGTGCATGTTCAAGCGCCGGGTTTTGCTGTCCATATTTTCCGCCATCGGAAAACGAATCCGGTGTGACATTAAGTATTCCCATAATCACGGTTTCTTCCGCAAAATTAATCGTCGTTTCACCCAGTCTATAAAAAGCACGTGCTTTTGATAATCTCATTTCTAGTCACTCACTTTCATTCGATTGACAGCTTGTTGGTAACCGGCATGCAATTGTTGATAGACCGGCCCTTCCTTTCCAAAAAATTGTACTTTTCCTATTCGGTGAATTGGGACTAGCTCCTGAATTGCGTTAGTAATAAATACTTCTTCCGCTGATTCAAGCTCCTCCTGCGTATACAACCCTTCATTGAGTGATAATCCGAGTTCTCCAGCCATCTCGATAACAAATGCCCTCGTCGTACCCGGTAAAATCCCCGCGTTCAATGAAGGTGTATACAACTCGCCTTGTTTCACCCAAAACACATTCGACGTTATACCTTCTGCCACATAGCCGTCCGAAGTAACAAATAAGCCTTCTGTTTCTTTTAATGAAGGTAACTCCAAACGTCCTTTGACGTTGTTCGCATACTGGTGTGACTTATGACGAACGACACTTTCTGGTTCATTACGCGTTGTCGCAAGCCAGACACCATCTTTCTCCGTATGTACGGGCGGCAAGTTAAGTGCTTTTTGGAAGATCAATACATTTGGCTGTTTATATTCTGCAGGCGCTAACCCGATATCATGCACACCAGCTGATACGTTCAATCGGTAATACCCATCCTCATAGCCATTCTCTTCATACAAAGAGTGAATAGCTGCTAGAATTTCTTCATCACTATATGGCATGTCAATGCGGTAATCCGCCAAGGCCGATCGCAAACGAATCATGTGCGGCTCATAGAGGAATACTTTTCCGCCATATGTACGAAACGTTTCGAAAAATCCCAGCCCGTAAAGAAATCCATGGTCAAAAGGGGATATCTTCAAATCTTCCGCAACTATTCGCTTGCCATTCATCCAGCAAATCAATGCAGTTGCCCGCTTTCATCACGAGTCACCAATTCCGCCATTTCTTTTGCTTGCCATAGCGCTTTCGCTTTATTAAGAGACTCTTGATATTCAGCGGCAGGGTCCGAATCAGGCACTAAGCCAGCACCTGCTTGGATATGCACGATACCATCTTGAATAAACGCTGTACGAATAGTGATATTCAGCTCCAGATCTCCGTTGAAACCAATCCAACCCATTGACCCTGTGTAGAGCCCTCTTCGGGTTGGTTCCAGTTCTTCAATAATTTCCATCGTACGCAATTTAGGATCCCCCGTAATTGAGCCTCCAGGGAATACCCCATGCAGAATAGGTGCCAGATCTTCAGAAGACGCAGTACCACGAACATTCGATACTAAATGCATGACGTGCGAATACTTTTCGACGACCATGAATTCATCGACTTCCACTGTACCTTCCTGACAGATCCCTTGAAAGTCTGCACATTCCAGATCAACAAGCATCTTATGCTCACCTATTTCCTTCGCATTCGATACCAACTCTTCCTGCAACGCAAGATCTTCCGCATCCGTCATCCCACGCTTTCGCGTACCACCAATTGGACGTGTACTCAATTCAGTTCCGCGCTTTTTCAACAATAGCTCAGGAGAACCGGAGACCACTTCAAAATCCGGTGCCGCCATATAGGCCATGTAAGGTGAAGGATTGAATGACCGCAATGCCTCATACATCAACAACGAAGGTGCAACAAGTGGTTTTGACTGACGTACGGACAAATTCACTTGCACCACATCTCCATCCTCAATGAATTGCTGTACATCACGCACCATCTGCTCGAACTGCTCACCCGTGACAGAGACTTGTAGATCTTCTTCCGTAACGTCCACGTCCACTGCCTGTCCGGCAGTAAACTGACGGTTCAGCAGACCCAATTGTGAAGCTTCCGTCCATTCATTCACCATACTGTCCAGTGCATGTTGTTTCTCAGGCAATGTCATAAAATAGACATTGTCACTTTCTATATCGAGCACAGCCCACTGATCAAATAGATAAAAGAATACGTCCGGTGTCTTCAAATCATCTTTCGCGTGAATGGGTAACGTCTCGTAGCGTCTAACATAATCGTAACTGACCATCCCAATCGGCCCTCCTTGATAGGTAGGCAAATCATCCCGATGCTCTAAGTCATAGTGCGCCATAAAATCATTCAACAAGACTAGCGGATCCTCACCCGTCAGCCACTCTTCTTTACCATCACGCCATTCTAAACGTAGACCTGTTTCAATTGCGTTGAATGTCACAAGCGGATCAAGTCCCGCCACACACATCTTTCCGCCACGACCACTCTCTAATAAAACATGTCGTTCCTTCTCGGTTGCAAGTTGACAATAGGCATAAAAGAATTCGTCTTTTGTCATTGAAGCCGTCTGATAGGCTACTGTATTCATGCTAGTTCCCCCTGCGTCTCTGATATTTACTCCGCGTTACTTTCTTCTATCAATTGTTTGATCATCGTATCATCCAACGGCAACATCACTTTATCCGTGATCACACCTTCTTTATTGATAATGTAAGAGGTCGGATAGACTTTTATCTGATACATTTTCATAACATCGCTATCTTTATCCAATAAAATTGGGAACGTTAATTTATATTCGTCGACGAATTCTTTCGCGCTCTCTACTTTATTCTTCTCGGTTTTCGTCATATTGACTGCGAGTATCTCCATATCATCGGATTCTTTATTGTCTGTATAGTAGTTTTCCATATGAGGCATTTCCGAACGGCATGGCGGACACCACGATGCCCAGAAGTTCAACATGACCGTTTTGCCACGATAATCGGACAACTTTACCGTATCACCTGATAGTGTAGTCAATTCAAAATCTGGAGCTAAGTCCCCTTTAGCAAGCCCTGGCTTATCTGTGTCTGTAGAAGTTTGCCAATCTTCCGGCAAACGATCTACCACGTCTTTCGGCAAACTTTCCATATTCAAATCTTCGTAACCCGGAATGCCGCCCGTTTCCTCTTTAATTTCCTTATTCAATAATAAAATTATCGTGCCCATGACAATTACAATTAAAACTGAAACTATTATGCTCCACTTTTTATTCACAGTGAGCCTCCTCTGTTCTATGTATAGCTAGCTTGGTTCGTCTCAATTATACAGAACTTTTCCCACTGATAACAGCTTGACGATTTCGCCATTTAGTTCCTGAATATAAAAAGAAACTGTCGCTAGAAGCAACTTACTCCTTCTAGTGACAGTTTCATATGTGCAAAGTAAAAATTATGTCTTCGGAATTACCGCACCCCTAGCAGATAGCTCCAACGAAACCTAACCTTTTACTCTTCATCAAACTGATAAAGAGGTGTGCTTAAGTAACGCTCTCCGTTAGACGGGATGATCGCTACAACCGTTTTACCTTTACCTAGTTTCTTTGCCACTTGCAACGCAGCCGCAATCGCCGCGCCTGAAGATACTCCTCCAAGAATACCTTCTTCACGAGCCGCACGACGCGCAAATGTATACGCGTCATCATTAGAAACTTTGATAATTTCATCGTAGATATCCGTATCTAATACTTCCGGAACGAATCCAGCACCAATCCCTTGAATTTTATGTGGTCCAGGCTTGCCGCCAGATAATATCGCCGAATCTTCCGGCTCAACCGCAACGATATGAATTCCAGGGAAACGCTCTTTCAACACTTCACCTACTCCTGTAATCGTACCACCCGTACCGATTCCCGAGATAAATGCATCTACTTGATCAAAAGCATTCGCAATTTCTGGACCTGTTGTCAGACGATGAACTTCAGGATTTGCTTCATTATTGAACTGTTGTGGCAAGAACCAGCCATTTTCCGCTGCTAATTGCTCGGCTTTCGAGATTGCACCTTTCATTCCCTCAGCTCCTGGAGTCAGTACTAACTCCGCTCCATACGCACGAAGTAAATTGCGTCGCTCTAAGCTCATCGTGTCAGGCATAACTAGTACAGATTTATATCCTTTAGCAGCTGCGATCATAGCAAGACCGATTCCTGTGTTCCCACTAGTCGGTTCGATGATTGTGCTATCTTCTTTCAGTTCACCGTTTTTTTCCGCCGCCTCGATCATAGCAAGCGCAATACGATCCTTGACGCTTGAGCCAGGATTGAAGAATTCTAGTTTCAAATACACATCTGCGTCATCTGCACCTGTTAAACGATTTAATTTTACTAACGGTGTATTACCTACCAAATCAATAACAGAATTTCCCACTCTACTCATTTGTCATCCGCTCCTAATACCTAGTATTTTAATATGCTTTGTTGACTTAATATTACTACCTTCTATTTCACTTGTCAATAAAACCATTCAGAAGATTACGATTATAAACTTCTCATTAAACAGGTTGTACAGCAATCCCGATGTCGATGTATATACAAGTGTGTATTCGTTTTAGCCAGAACACTTGCGTGGTTATTGACAGCGCTTTCTAACTGGACTACATAAATTTCCGGAAATTAATAAATTACCCGCCGCCGCAAAACACTTTCGGCAACGGGTCAATAGTTTAGATTCTGATCAAATTAACTCTCGGAGTTCTTGCTCAGAGAATTGATACTTCTCCAAACAGAAGTGACATTGCGCTTCTGCACCATGGTCTTCATCGATCATCGCTTGGATTTCTACAGCTCCAAGTCCTTTAATCGCTTCGCTAAAACGCTCTTTGGAACATTCACAATCGAATTTCACATCTATTCTAGAGAGGAATTCTACGTTTTCCTGACCTAGTACTTCTACCAGGATTCCTTCTGGCGTCAGTCCGTTGTCGATCATAGTAGAGATCGCCGTCATGTTTGCGATTCTTCCTTCCAGCAATTCAATGGTCTCTTCCGTAGCCCCTGGCATTACTTGTAGAATAAATCCACCTGACGCTTTAACTGTGTTATCCGGATCAACGAGTACACCTAATGCAACAGCAGACGGTACTTGTTCAGATACTACCATGTACTGGGTAAAGTCTTCAGCAATTTCCCCGGAAATAATCGGTACTTGCCCTGTAAAGTAATCTTTCATCCCTAGATCTTTTACGATAGACAGCATACCTTCCGTACCTACTGCACCACGAACGTCTAATTTACCTTGTTCATTTAACGGCAAGTGCGTTTGTGGGTTCGTCGCATAACCACGAACTTCCCCTTTTGCGTTAGCATCCACGACAATTGGACCTAGTGGACCATTACCCTGAATCTTCACCGTAATGCTATCTTCACCTTTTAACATAGCGCCCATCATGACCGACGCTGAAATCGTACGTCCTAGAGCGGCAGTCGCAGTCGGCCACATTTGGTGACGCTCTTGCACCTCTCCTACTGTTTCTGTTGAACGTACTGCATAAGCCCGGATTTGACCTTCAAAGGCTAATGCTTTTACTAAATAATCTGTTGTCATTTTATTCTCTCCTTACAAATTTCTCTCATAAATTAGATGTAATCCCTTAAGTGTCAGGAAATCATCCACAATATCAATCACTTTGGTTTCAGATGCAATTAAATCCGCCATCCCACCTGTTGCGATGACAGTAGGTTCCACTTCGCAATCTTCTTTTATACGGTTGACGATTCCTTCTACTTGGCCGACGTATCCAAATATAATACCCGACTGCATGGCAGCAACCGTATTCTTACCTACTACATGTTCCGGACGAGCGAGTTGAACGCGCGGTAATTTAGAAGCACGATCAAATAAAGCTTCCATAGAGATCTTAATACCAGGCGCAATCGATCCGCCCATGTATTCGCCATGTTCATTAACATAGCAATACGTAGTCGCTGTTCCAAAATCTACGATAATGAGCGGGCTACCGTATTCGCGAATAGCTGCCACCGCATTGACAATTCGGTCTGCACCGACTTCGCGAGGATTTTCATATTTAATATTTAAACCTGTTTTCACACCGGGTCCAACGACCATCGGCTTTTGATTGAAGTACTTTTTACACATTTGCTCTAACGGGAACATAACAGGCGGCACTACAGAAGAAATAATAATGCCTGTGATGTCAGTGAATGACAGCCCCACATGCTGGAACATCGCCTTTACTTGCATAGCGTATTCGTCTTCTGTCTTATGTCGATAGGTTTCCATCCGCCAGTGGTGCTTCAATTGATCCCCTTCATATACACCTAACACAATATTCGTATTGCCTGTATCTAATACTAATAACATAGTCGCTGTCCCCTCTTGCTTTGACTTTTTCCCGTACATCATATCATAATTTCACATGCAGATACTGTGAATGTGTACTGAACGCACTTCCCCTTCATAAGAAAACAGCCGACTGTATACAGTCGGCTGTTGGGTTCGCTTAGTCTCTGCGTTCTTCGTCAATAGATGGTAGCGTCTTATCTACCGCTCCACCTTCACTTGGCAAGTCTCCGATTGACGGGTCAGATGGTGCACCCGTGCTATCCGAAGTAGTAGTTTCCGCAGGAGCTTCTTCTACAACCTTCTTGTCACCATTGCTGCCATCGTTGTTGTCGTATGGACGGTCAGGCAATGTACCGTGATCTTTCAAGTGATTGATTTGTTCCGCATCCAACGTTTCGACTTCTAATAAAGTCGTTGCGATCAGATTAAGCAAATCTCGGTTTTCAGTCAAAATTTGTCTCGTACGTTCGTATTGTTCTTTAATAATCATTTGCATTTCAGAGTCAATCTCGTACGCGATTGCTTCAGAATAGTTTTGTTCAGAATTGAAGTCACGTCCAAGGAATACTTGGCCGCCTTGCGTCTGACCGAACTGCATCGGACCAATTTTATCGCTCATTCCGTATTCTGTAACCATCGAACGCGCAATACCTGTTGCACGCTGGAAGTCATTATGTGCACCGGTTGATACTTCACCAAGTACGATTTCCTCTGATACACGCCCACCTAGAAGTCCCGCAATTTTGTCGAGGAGTTCAGGTTTTGTCATGAAGTAGCGATCTTCTTTCGGAAGCATGACGGCGTATCCGCCAGCCTGCCCACGAGGAACGATAGTTACTTTATGGACGATTTCTGCATCATCGAGTATTAAGCCCACAACAACGTGACCCGCTTCGTGGAACGCGACAATGTTTCGTTCTTTTTTCGAAATGACGCGATTTGTTTTTGCAGGACCTGCAATAACACGATCCGTTGCTTCATCAATATCGGACATATCGATTTTCAGTTTATTTCTTCTTGCTGCTACAAGGGCCGCTTCGTTCAATAAGTTCTCAAGATCAGCACCAGAGAATCCTGGCGTACGTTGAGCTAGAGCTTTCATATCGACTGTATCGTCAAGCGGTTTGTTACGCGCGTGAACTTTCAACACTGCTTCTCTTCCCTTAACGTCTGGACGGCCAACCGTAATTTGACGGTCAAAACGTCCCGGACGAAGAAGTGCCGGGTCCAAAATATCCGGACGGTTTGTAGCGGCAACGATAATAATTCCTTCGTTTCCTTCAAAGCCATCCATTTCTACTAGCAACTGGTTCAATGTTTGCTCACGCTCATCGTGACCGCCACCTAATCCGGCTCCACGCTGACGTCCAACTGCATCAATTTCATCAATAAAGATAATACATGGTGAGTTTTTCTTGGCATTCTCGAACAAGTCACGCACTCGAGAAGCACCCACCCCTACAAACATCTCAACGAAATCAGAACCTGAAATCGAGAAGAATGGCACGCCTGATTCACCTGCTACTGCACGTGCAAGCAATGTTTTACCTGTACCTGGAGGTCCTACTAGCAAGATCCCTTTTGGAATTCGCGCACCTAACTCCACAAACTTACTGGCATCTTTCAAGAAGTCCACGACCTCTTCAAGCTCAGCTTTTTCCTCATCTGCACCTGCAACGTCATTGAAACGTACTTTCTTTCGATCGTCCGTTTGCAGTTTCGCTTTACTTTTCCCGAAGTTCATCACCTTGCCGCCACCGCCGCCTTGTGATTGGTTCAGTAAGAAGAAGAAAAGGATAATAATAATTATGAATGGTACGAGTCCTGTAAAGAACGATACCCACGCGCTTGTTTCTTTTGGCGGCAGGATGTCAATCTCAGTACTTGTCGTTTTGACAATTTCACCGATACTGTCCATATCATTTTCCGGAATGTTCGTTACGAAAGTTTCACCTTTTTCGTAGCCGGCCATTTCACCTTTTACTTCATACACAAGCTGTAATGGCTGAAAAGTTGCATTTTCAACTTTTCCCTGTTCCAGCGCTGTGACGAATTCATCATACCGAATTGGTTTCATCTTCGGATTTGGATTGTTAAGCGAACTGAAAATCCCCATTATTGCTAGGAAGATCAATCCATATAAAAGAAAGTATCGAAGTATTCGATTCATCCCAAGCCTCCTCATCTCATTCAACAAAAACTAAACAGAAAACTATTGTAAATTTTAGCATAGATTAACACTACTTAACAAAAGAAATGCCTTAAGGAAAATAGCCTTCAATCCGGTTCATTACGTTTTCGTTAGAAAGAGTAGATTTCCTTTTTCAATACACCGATATACGGTAAATTACGGTATTTCTCTGCATAATCCAATCCGTATCCAACTACGAATGCGTCTGGCACATCAAAACCTACGTAATCTGCTTTTAAATCCACTTTACGTCCTGTTGGCTTATCCAACAACGTAACAATCTTGATAGAGTTTGCTTTTCTGTATTTAAACAGCTCAACTAAGTAATTCAGTGTTTTTCCACTGTCGATAATATCTTCAATAATCAACACATCGCGACCTTCTATGCTTGTGTTCAAATCTTTAATGATCTTCACTTCACCTGATGATACCGTCGCATTTCCATAGCTAGAAACATCCATGAAATCTAATTCAATATACGTATCAATGCGTTTGATCAGGTCACTCATGAATGGTAATGCACCTTTAAGTACACCGACTGCTAATGGGAACTTTTCACGATACTCCTCAGTTAATGTTGCTCCGAGTTCTCGGACTTTCTCTTCTAGTTGCTCTTCTGAAATTAAAACATGCTCGATATCTTGCGCGATCATCGGCCCGTCCCCCTCTATTTTATCTTATCTCGCCTTCTCGCGTAATCCATATGTATGAATCGCCTTCCAGTTGGCGGTGTGAAAACATCTCACTATACCGTACACCGGGTACTGCACACACAGTACCGCTTGCCGTCGTAATGACAGGCTGCTGTTGTCTTTGCATGATTCCTATCTTTTCATCAATCAATATCCGCTTCACACGTTTTGTCTCGGACATTCCTTTGATCAACATTCTGTCTCCGGTCATCCGAAGCCTTACAGTTAACGGAAGTTCTGACTCAGGTAATTGGAAATACCTAATCTCATCTGATGGTAAGAGTTGTTCAATTATATTTGCGTTGGCATGATGCCAGTAAAACTGAATATTTCCCCACGTATGCCAAGTATCTTTCGCAAGTACTTTTGGACGAAGAGTTGCTACATCTATATCCATTTTTGTAATTAGCAGTTTATCATATTCCCTGACAAACCGATAGCCATACGCCAAATCAATTGTGACATTCCCAGCCGAGTTCGTAATGTGTTGTAACAGTTCATCCACTAATGCAAAATGCCACTCAGCGTTCTCTGCTGCTGGGTTAGTTAGACATTTTAATAGTAGTTGAATCACGCGCTTTTGTAAAGCATAGGGAATAGCAAGAAATGCCTCCCGTTGAAAAGAGGGAAGCTGCTCATCCGTATACGTAACAATCGAACGCCAATGTTGATCAGCAAGCTCATTTAGCAAACTTTCATCCGCTTGCCTTTGTTCTGTCTGACGGACTGTGTTGACCGCGACCGACGGGTTTTCATCCGTCAAGACCGGTAGCACCTGATGCCGCATACGATTACGTAAATAATGGTCTTGCTGATTACTAGGATCTTCTCTGAACGTTATTTTGTGATGTGACGCATATGTGTACAATTCGCTCTTTCTTAATGGAAGGAACGGACGTACGACTTTACCCGAATGAATTGCCCTCTGGATCGGCATACCATTTAATGATTGCCCCTTGCTTAATTGAATCAGCACCGTCTCCAGTTGATCATCCGCATGATGGGCAGTAGCGAGAATCGTAAACCGCTCACTTTCCATCGTTTGTTCGAAACACGCATAACGCTGTTGCCGACACACTTGCTGCATATTACCGCCCTGGCTTTCTAAGATAGCCGGAATGGGTACTTGTTCAGAATAAAAAGGTAGCCCGAATTCCTTGCACAGTTGCTTCACAACAGACGCATCTTCAGCAGATTCAACACCACGTAACATATGATCTACATGGATGGCCGCTACTTCAATGACCAGAGATTGCTGATGCGTTGCAAGAAAGTGAAGCAGTGCCATAGAATCCACACCACCCGAACACGCGACTAATACACGAGAGCCGGGAGGAATCAACGTTTGCTTGTCGATAAAACTCAATACCTTTTGCTGCAAACTTTTCATGATCCATCTCCCTCCTCTCTCTATTCTAACATTGTTTAGCTAGAAATGATTCGAGGTTGCTTATTAGCTTTTGACCACTTTGGCACAATATGACCAACTTTCATCACGAGAATCGTCCGGTCATCTTCCACTGATTCAAATACTCGTTCCATCTCCATCATCACTTGATCGGCAATCGTTCGGCAATCCATATCCTTAAAGCGTTCTATTGTTTGATTCATCACGTCTTCTTGGATATCAAGCGGTATATCTCCATTAAATATGCCGTCCGTCATCATAACGACAATATCACCAGACTTAAGCTTTTCGTTTTTCGCTTCTATAGAAAATGACGGCAAGAAGCCAAAGGGTACTGTTTTGCTGTCTAATCGGATACAGTCGTCACTTCTTTTAATGTAAGTACTCATTGAACCAGCTTTCCACGACCACAGTCGCCCTTCCTGTAAATCAATTAATGCCAAGTCGAGAGTTGCATACATGTCATCCAATCCATTCAACGCCATCATATAATGCAATGTGTGAATAGCTGTTTCAGGATCCATTTTTTGTCCTAAACATTCACGCATTAGCCGGATTACTTTTCTACTTTCGTGGTATGCATTGATATCTTGTCCCATCCCGTCCGATAACAGTACGGCTGACAATCCATCGTGAATCTTGAATAACTCATACGCATCACCGCCATTGAACGATCCCTTTCCTGCCGTCGTGACGATATCGTAATCAAGAGAAAAACGAACGGCAGAACTAAAGGTCAATTGCACATGTGGGAACGGGAACGGCTGATAAGTCGATTTTGAAATATGCATTGGTTCATCATACATTTGCTCCAAGATAGGCAGTAATAAATACTCTCCAACCGTTGTTTCCGCTTCAAAGTCCGCCTTTTTTTCCGGCACAGAAATTACAATTCTGCAGGCACCTCGTTCTTCCGATAATATATCTATTTGGAAAAACTCTATTGCTTGTGATTGTAACCGATTCGCAAGCTCTTCTTCAGCCAACTTATACGTAGTCAGATCTTCCTTTACCTCTCTCATGACTTTTTCGATATGAGTACTCATATCGCGCAACTGCAGAGCTAACATCTTTCGACCATGCTGCAACTGCCCCATCAATAACTTATTGGCCCCTCTTTCTTCCAATTCATTCATTAATCCCTTAAATCGTAGACATTTATACTTTATCTTCTGTTCAACACGTACACGAGCCGCCTTTTTCGTTGCGGAATAGGTCGTTTCCCATTCGTCAATCAACGGTTCTATACCGTCCTCTTCATTTTCCCAGCACTTGCGGTAACGAAAACAGGATTGACAAATAGAAGGTACTTGACTTGTCGCTGCTACTTCCTCTTCAGGAGACAGACGATCATTTACGAGTGTTGACATGAAATGAGCGAACTGCTGAAACTCCTCTAACTGACCATCCAGTTTATCCGCCAGCCATTGCTGTCGCTTTTCGGATATTCCTTCTTGTTTGGGCAATAACACTTGTCGTATTTGACTTAATTTGCGCGAAGGAATCAATATAAACAGTAAGGCCGCGGCACCCACCGTGGAAAAATGAACGGTATCTAAAGGCAGTGTCGCATCATATAGAAGGAAAAAGAGCGAAACAAAGACACTGCCAGTGATGACACCGAGCTTTCCGAAACGTTTTAATGAACCTGCCAGCAAACCGGTCATACCATATAAAGCCATCATGCCCGTGAAGGACAACTCTGATACACCTATAATCAACGCGATAATCATTCCGACCGTTGTAGCGAAAGGCACCCCCCCAACCACGGCGGCTACAAATATCGCTAAAAACAAGAATACGCCGGCAACCGACACCGTACCGATCTGGAATCCTCCCATTCCGGTAGCCGCCAGCGCTCCCACAATACACATCGCACTGATCTGCTCAGGATTCCACGGTCCATATAGCATTCTTTCTATAGAAGGAAAAGCCAGTAACATGAAAATGGTCATGAACAACGCAAGCAATGCTTCTAACCCTATCGACAACTGAATCGCTAAAGGCAACATCCCGTCGCCATATTTTACGAGTTGCCAGATTAATTGTGGAATAATCATTGCTCCGGCGACAGCGATCGGAATTGACCTTTTCACGACTGGAACCTTTATGATTGAATGGAACAATAACAATTGTGCCAAATGAATGACAGCTTGTCCCACCCCAAGAAACGCACTGCCCGCCATCCCTCCTATAAATACAAAGATCATGTGTTGACGGTAGCGCATACTGGCTAACGCCCAGATCGGCAAGAAGAATGGTACTGCCATATCGAACACTACTGCTTGCGATAAAAAGAATGATCCTACTAAGAAAAGAAGAGCCGTTAACAAGTATACTTTTCGATTCATAAGTTCTTGCCAGTACGCCCTGAACATCTGCACAATCGGTCGCTCCATATTGTCAATCATCTTCATTTCTCATACCCCCTATGTTCTCTTACATAAAACTATACATTGGATTCCCGAGAAATTTTGTCTGTTTGTGGCGGCATATTCGCAAAACATTTCGACGTATTCCGTATGTTTATTTTTTAGTAAAAGAGATGTTGACAGTTGTTCAAATGCCTAGTATGATAAGAGACGTTGCGTTGGGAATTGTATAATCTCAACGAGCAAATGTCTTGGCGGTGTAGCTCAGTTGGCTAGAGCATTCGGTTCATACCCGAAAGGTCGTGGGTTCGAATCCCTCCGCCGCTATAATAGAAACACGAAGACTCCTCTTGCTTAGGCAAGGGGAGTTTTTCTATGTGTTGGTGATTACATGGACAAGGTAGTTGGTATAGGTAAGTAGGACATGGCTTAGTTAGATAGTGCGTTGGGCAGTTCAGGTACTTTTTGAGGACTTGGATAAAATGTTCGCACAAGTAAGTAGGATACGATGTTAGGTAGTTGTTTTTGCGACCCCTTACTCTTCTTTGTTTTATGCAGAGGTAGTAGTTTGACTGGCAGTGTAAGTGGAGCGATCATTGGCCTCACTTCGGCGGTGGTGGATGGTGTGTAAAGCAGTTCTGATTCTTCTTTTGCAAGAATAGAAACTAGTACTACCCAGTTACTGGTTTTATCTACTATAAACCACAAACAAAATTGGTAAGTACTTAGTAGCGCAGGCACAACTGCGGGGTAGGCCGTGGCCATAAGCCAACTAGCAAGCCCCACCGCTAGTTGGCTCATGGCTGGAGGCAATCCCCCACGTGCCTACGCGGGTCCAAAGCATGAGCCTCACTACATTCAATGACCAAGCCAAATTCGAGCAACGACCCCACACCAGTCAATACATCCAAATACATTTTTAGACACAAAAAAACGCATGCTCCATAGTGCGGAACATACGTATAGGATGTCATCTGATTTTAGTTTACAGTTGAATCAGTCAGCAAGTTATCCTCTTCTGGCTCCACGACCGCCACGCTTGGACTCTGTCGCTCTCTTTAAGGTAGTTAGACGTTCTTCGCTGTCCTTCATGAATTTTGCCATCTTCTGCTCAAAATTCTCTGGTCGTTCAAAGCTCGGTTTGCTTCCTTGACGAGGTCTAGTTGGACGTTGTGGACGCTGTGGACGTTGTTCTGACTCAGGTTTAGCCTTACGGATGGAAAGACCGATTTTACCGTCAGATCCCACATTCATTACTTTGACTTCAACCATATCGCCGACTTTTAAATGATCATTAATATCTTTGACATAATTGTCAGCTACTTCACTAATATGGACTAATCCTGTGGATCCGCTTGGCAATTCAACAAATGCCCCAAAATTTGTGATCCCGGTTACTTTACCTTCTAACTTGCTGCCTACTTCAATTGACATAAAAAAAATGCTCCTCCTTAAGTTTTAAGCGGCTCGTAAGCCTATCAACCATATTGGCAGTGCCTGTATTTTACAGGCTCCTACCTATATTATAGCCAACAAAAAAAGAGTGTCAACATGACTACTCTTTTCTTATGTCTTTTTCTGACTCTTTTTTCTTATCGGGAATGGAAAAAATGATCTCATTGGACTCAGAAAGAAAGTATTCTTTCCGTGCAAGTTTAGCAATATACTCGTCATCATCCAATCGAATCAACTGCGTATTTAGTTGTTCTTGCTGCTCTTTCAAATCCTCTAGTGTAGCTGTTGCTTCGGCTTTTTCCTTATGTTTGGCAGCCAGGATTTCTTTCTGTCCGGCATTCATATTGAATAAACTTCCAGCAACCACACAGACGATGACAAAAAATACAGCCAACCTATTTCGCAGACGTTTTTGTTGTGCTTTTTTAAAATTTTCTTTTTTTTGCATGGAGCGCACATAGTCTGTATCGATTGATGTTACATTCTTCGTTGAGGGCTTCTGTGTTTTTTTCATGGCGCACACACCTTTCTAGCGTAATTCTACTATTGCACTCTATTATATAGTACTCTGCATTTATTTTGAAGGTATTTCCCTATGTTCTTTACTAATCTTATAAACGGCGACGTGATTAGTGTCAGAATAGAGGCAATTAAATAGAGAATACGTTGAATCGTTAGGTAGACAAGACGAATGATGAGCCAAATCGGCCTAAGCACCACAAGTAACAGTAGTCTACCTACGAATCTCACAGGATAATGGAAGATGGCTGCGTACAATAACAGGCCACTAACCTGTGCAACAGGGTCATACATTCTCCATGCCCCGTCGCGTACCATGATTAATACCCAAAACGACCCGATACCTAACATAATCCAGATCAGGCATTCCAACCAGAATGCCCATCTTCTTATAAACGAACGTTTATCGCACCCAGCGATAATCGTTCCGAATAAATCCATTACAATTCCAGCAGTAACCCCTGTCCCGATCATCGCCAATAGACTGAAGAACTGGACGGTTAGGCTCATCCGAATAGTTTATGGAGGAAATTGCGTGAGCCTGCTTCTTCATCATCGTATTGAAGTGTTTGGACGGTACCTTCAAGCGTGAGCAGGCCCTTGTCCACATCTAAATGTACAATACGCAGTTCCTCCCCACGGATTTGCAGTACGCCAAGCGAGGTTCTAACAAGAAATTCCTCCTGGTCAAAGCGGTCGATCGTTTTCACGGATGTGAGGTCCATTCTTTTACGATTGCGCATCGTCACTACGTGGTCTCCTGATGGAATAGTATACATCGAGCTGTCTGTTTGAATCTGCATATGCGTCCCCCTTCTCTAGTACGTTCCCCTTATCATATGCAGAGGCTTGGCCAAACATGACAAGCTGTTTTGAAAATGAGAGGTTTTGAGTTCAATATCTTTAGTGAGTAAATTAGGGAGTGCGAGGGAATAGATGCGCCAGCTGAGGACGCTTCCTTAGGAGAGCAAACCCTACACCCTTAACCCTTTTTACTTCTATATGAAAAAAGTTAACCTGACGTCAGACCGTCTTCCTTGAATAAGTATTACTCTTCGTCATCCACAAACTCAGGTTCCACTTTCTCTAAGCGCTCTTCGCTGGTGATCGTGTACATACCTGCCGCATCTTCCTTTTTAGTCGATGCCTTCAGTTCATTTACCGTAGCATTGACGATCTTCTGTCCAAAGCGAATTGAAAGCTCATCGCCCGGCTTAACGACCGACGATGCTTTGGCTACTTTCCCATTAATCGTAATTCTACCTTGGTCAGCCACTTGTTTCGCAAGCGTCCGGCGTTTGATAAAGCGTGATACTTTCAGAAACTTATCGAGTCTCATTTGGATTCTTCCTTTCGTTTGGCCTGTTGCCAGAACTCTTCTAGTTCATCTAATGTATAATCTTCAAATTTCCCACTTCCTTGTTTCACAGATTGCTCTACGAATTGAAAACGGGATTTGAACTTTTCGTTTGTGTGCCACATGGCCTCTTCTGGTGATATTTTCAAGAATCTTGCAATGTTGACAATAGTGAACAGTACGTCTCCGAGCTCATCTAGCTGTTGCTCCGGGCCGCCATCTTTCACTTCGTCACGAAACTCTTGCCACTCTTCCTGGAACTTGTCGAAAGCTCCTTCGATGGAAGGCCAGTCAAATCCCACTTTGGCCGCGGTCTTTTGATAATTATAAGATGTCAGCAAGGAAGATGCCAAACGTTCTTGTCCTTCTAGCAACGTAGTTGGTTTCGGTTTTTCTTGATCCTTGATGGCTTGCCAGTTCGCCAACACTTCTTCCGTTGTGTCCACTTGTGTTTGTTCAAATACGTGCGGGTGACGACGGATCATTTTAGAACCGATAGTTTCGAGTACATCTTCCATAGAGAAGTACCCATTGTCTTCACCGATTTGAGCATGAAGGAAGACTTGCAGTAAAACATCTCCTAGTTCTTCGATGATTGCGTCGTCATCTTCTTCATCGATGGCTTGGATCAGCTCAAAGGATTCTTCGATTAAATAGCGCTTCAATGATTCATGGGTTTGCTCGCGATCCCAAGGACAGCCGTCTGGGCCTCGCAACGTTGCAATAATGTCCCTAAATGAACTCCACTCTTTCAGTCGTTGTTCGTGATCAAGTAAAGGTGGCACGTAGACAGTCGTTAAGTTATTTAATGTCACTGTACGGTCAAGCTCAAACAACGGGATTTCAGTCAACTTTTCATCGCGGGAACCCGCTGACGTAACAATTGTGACAACATGATGATCGGGATATTTCTCCATCAAAGACAATTTCACGTCTGAAGCGACGAAAGCATCATAGACTTGTCCAATTAATACGTGCTGATCCATGCGTACGTCGTCGCGTTTCAAATCCGTACCGTCAAGCAACTGGAATCCTTCAATCGGGTCGATACGCAACGCTGTGAAAATCGGATCCAAAAAGCTACTGCCGCCTGCGATATAAAGTTCAATCTCACCCAGACGTTCTTTTTCAATCAATAATTGGACTGTACGTTCCGCTACAAGTGGGTGTCCAGGCACCGCGTATGTAATCGGCTGTTGCGTACTGAGTTCAAGAAGTTTATTGACGATTTTTCGATAGACGTCTTCAAATGCATCATTTTCTTCATAAATCGAATCAAAGCTTTCCATATTTAATCCTTCTGAACGCAACTCCGCCACGACGGGATGTTCTTCCGTCCGAATATAAAGATGGTCCGCTTGTTTCAATAATCGGTACGTGCCTAGTGATAGCTGTTCCAAATCACTTGCGCCAAGTCCGATAACAGTTATTTTATTCACATAATTCACCTTCTATTTTTAGTTAGCCATAGTTGCATAGTCGCCAATCGTTTTCCAAAAGGCAGTAAATACCACTCTTTTTCTTTCATTATACGTGATTTCAAGATGACGAAAAGGAATATGATTGCTCCAATTACGACAGCAGATAGTGCCGTTAACGTTGAGCTTATTCGTGAGGATAATCCGTCAAAAAGCCAATAGTCCGCTATAAGCATCCAGGGAATCAATACCACTGCCATTGCAACGCCTGCGCTAATCAGCACGCAATAATAACGTCGCGAGGCCAGTGGGAACTTCCAAAATCTCTTAAAGTAAATAATTAATAACACAGCAACGACCGCGAACGCAATAGTGCCTGATGCCGCGGCACCTTCAATTCCATACTGGCGAACCATCCATGGTGTAGTCGATAGTTTTATTACGACGCCAAGTAGCATGAGTAGTAGTGGTCCACGCACTTTTCCACTTCCTTGAAGAATAGCCGTCAAAGGTAAAATAATCGACAACCAAAAAATCTGAATACAGAAGATGATTAGCGCAACTGATCCTGTTCGTGTTTGGAACAGCATTTCATTGACAAAAGGGAGGACGAGAACCAATCCAATCGTCGCAGCCCAGCCGAATAAAATAGATGTACGGAACGTTAGGCTAATGAACGGTAACGCGCCTCGTCCATTGGTTTTGGAGGCATGGTGTGCGATTAACGGCACGAGCGCCAACGCCAAAGTAGACGCAAGCAAAATACCCATTTGCGCAAGCGGCTGTCCCCTGTCATAGACACCTTTCATTTCCATAGCAATCTCACTCACTGCACCCGCTTCGACTAATGCGTTATAGATCGTGAAAGAGTCCACCAATTGAAAGACTAATAAAATTAGTGAACTCGCACTGACACCGATGCTAATCTTAGTCAGATCTTTGATTACTTGCCACGGTTTTATAATAGCTACCGCCAAACTTTCCCGTCGTAGGAAAAACCCTGTCAGAATCAAGACACCTGCTGCTTCACCTGCGACCGCTGCCCACATCGTAATTTCCCCTATTTTATAAAGCGATGTTCCGGCACGTATCGCAATCCACGTACCCGCTAGTACGATGATCACCCTGAATAACTGCTCTGAGACGTTTGAGATCGCTACAGGTATCATTTGGCCTTCCGATTGAAAGACGCCCTTCAGTACAGCTAGGAACGGTAGTACGAGAACAATATATGCACCGGTCTGCAAAACGGGTGCCAGTGCTATGTCTCCCATCAATTCAGCAAAAAAAGATGAACCTGAACGCAATAATAGAAAGATCCCCACAGATAAAACGAGAAGATATGCGAGTGACACGCGTAAAATCCCACGCGATTCTCCAGGACCTTTGCTTTCCGCAAGCATCTTAGACACCGCAACGGCAAAACCCGAAGATGTCCAAACGATAAATATTCCGATGAACGGATACACTTGCTGATAAATATAGAACCCTTTATCTCCAACTAAGTTTTGAAATGGCACACGATAGACCGCGCTCAACACTTTTACAATGATAGCGGCAATAGTTAAAATCGATGCACCTTTCATAAACGACTTCATATTCCATTTAGTCAACGCCATATACGCGCCTCTTTCATTTGATGATGATTTCTAGTATACCATCACATCACATCAGAGTAGGCGTGTGATTGCAATCAATAAAATAATAACACCACTCATGAATGTTCCGAACTGACCAACCGACATCTTACCAATCTGCACTCCTGCCAGTTTTGCGCCCAGTCCCACACCAATAGACAATGTAATATAGCTACCAACCGCTGCTGATAATGCGATTGCAACTGGTGATAATGCTAAAAGACCTGCTCCGACACCATTCGTTAATGCATTCGCAGAAAGCGCAATACCGAGCAGTAAAGCTTCCCCCAGACTAATGTGCGAGGATCCATCAAAATCCATCTTTTCCGGTTCACTGAACACATTCGCTTGGTGTTTTCTTTGTTGACGAAACGCGATAATCATAATGCGTATTCCGATGATACTTAGTACAGCAAACGCTATAAGATCAGGTAGTATGCCTGGTAACATTTCAGCTAGCCACGCACCCGAAACGATACCAATCAAACTGAAGATAAAACAAATTACCGCAATAAGTGCATTCGACGTAAATGGAATGCGGACTCGCTGTACCCCGTAAGAAAGTCCGACTCCAAAGTTGTCAATGCTAGATGAAATTGCAAAGCCTGCGATCAATAGCCAAGTCATTCCGCTCCCCCCAGCCTATTTGGTTTTATCATACTATACGTGCGCAACAGAGCAGGCGTGTGTGTGCTAGGCGCATAATAGATCCAACCTTTCCAATGAGCGGGGGAGACTTCATTGTAGGTATTGGCTGAATTCGTGATACGTTTTTACTTTTTCAAAGTCAAGACCAGACATAATCGCAAACGCATTGAGCGGTTGCAGTGTAAGTATGATCGCTTGCGGGGTATGATAGAGCGCCTGTGTATGTGGATAGAGCGGAAGCCGGGTGCCATAGAGCGGTTAGCTATGAACTATGAGCGCTTGTAAGAATATATGAGCACCAGTTACCACGCTCTCATCAATAATCAGCGAACCTATGACAAAGCGTCTTCCCGGAACGCCGAACAACGCTCCCCCTTATCATCCACTCGCTTCATAAAATAAAAAACGTCTTCCCTATACTTTATAGGAAAGACGGGTTATTATTCATCTTCATCTGGGAGTAGGCAAGATCAGTTCCTTTGAAACGGATACGCCTGTGCGCATTGCAGCTTTTCCTACTGCATGTGCGACAATTGTTGGGATACGATCATCAAATGGATCCGGAATGATGTAATCATCACGTAGATCTTCATCCTTGATTAAATCTGCAATTGCATATGTCGCGGCAAGCTTCATCTCTTCATTAATTTCTGTCGCTCTAACGTCCAGAGCTCCACGGAAGATACCAGGGAACGCCAAGACGTTATTGACTTGGTTAGGATAATCAGAACGGCCTGTCGCAATAATACGCACACCATACTCCTCTGCCAATTCAGGCTTCAACTCAGGCATTGGATTCGCCAGTCCGAATACGATAGGATCTGTATTCATTAGTGCAATTAATTCCTTCGTCAGCAAGTTCGCAACGGATACACCAACGAATACATCAGCGCCCTTCATTGCAGCTGCTAATGAACCTTCAATTTTCTCGAGGTTCGTGACGCGTGACATTTCATGTTTGATGTCATTCATCGCATTCTCGCGGCCTTCAAAAATAATACCTTTTGAATCACACATAATAATGTTTTCGAAGCCCATACTCAACAATAGTTTCGTAATCGCAACTCCAGCCGCACCCGCGCCATTCAAAACGATTTTCACGTCTTCTTTCTCTTTTCCGACTACTTTTAATGCGTTTAGCAATCCCGCACCTACTACAATTGCTGTACCATGCTGATCATCATGGAAGATTGGGATACTACATTCTTCACGTAATCTACGTTCGATTTCGAAACAACGTGGAGCCGAAATGTCTTCTAGGTTTACAGCACCGAATGTGGGGCTGATCGCTTTTACAATGTTAACAATTTCATCTACGTCTTTTGTATCCAGACAAATCGGGAATGCGTCAATCCCTGCGAATTGCTTCAACAATAGAGCTTTCCCTTCCATTACCGGCAAAGCTGCTTCAGGGCCGATATCTCCTAGTCCAAGTACAGCCGTTCCATCTGTCACAACTGCAACTAAGTTCCCTTTAATTGTATATTCATACGCAAGAGATGGATCTTGAGCGATTTCTACACAAGGTTCAGCAACTCCTGGTGAGTACGCTAAACTCAAATCCTCTTTATTTTCTAATGGCACTTTCGAAATAACTTCCATTTTTCCATTGTGAATTTGATGCATGTGTAAAGAAGATTTGTATTTCCTGTTCATAATATCGCTCTCCCTGTCTGGTTTTTTATTGTTCATTCGTGTTGGTAGTGATTATAAGCGCAAACGAGAAGTAAATACAAGTGGCAATATTCTATTAACTCCCAAAATTAAGAATTAGTAAGCGGTTACATCGCCTCCATCTCGGGTTTTTTGTGCCCTTAAAATTTTCTTAAAAAAGTTTTGACTTTTATGCTTTTTCGTAGTATGTGAAACCTTTCACTTTTCAATTTATGCCTTGTGAAGCCCTTCACTAAAGGCTTTTGTGAAAAGCTTCACGTAAAGAAATATGGTCCTGAAAAACGACTTATGTATATAGTATGTGATAATCTTCACTTTTTAATTGATGAAAAATATTGAAATATATTGATTGTCACAAAGACGGAAATGGTTTTTTATGTAAATTAATTAGTTGCGTATACCCCAATTTATAGGTTAAATGAAAATTTATCATTTATTATTGTTCTAAAAATAATATGCTGAAATAAATTTTCAGTATATTTCACACCAAAAAACTCACAGAAGATTTTTCTACTGTGAGTTTTGGCTGAAAATTTAACTTTTTTATTAAAATTGTTTAGCTTTCCATCTGTTTTGCTAGGAAGTTGGCAGCTGTTTCTGCTGCTTTTTGCTCGACTTCTCCAACAAAATGTACTTTGGACAGCAAATAGACGGCACCGATTGCGTCGCCATTTGTAATGATTGGCGCTATACAATAAGATTTAATCTGCTCTACCTGACCCGGCACCCATTCTACCGTCTTCTCATGTTTCTCCATGACTGTAGCTCGACCATTTAGGATTTCTTCGCATACGGGGGCTAACTGCCGGTTCATATAATCCTTCTTGGCAAGTCCCGCTACCGCGAGCATCTCGTCGCGATCACTGATTAGCGCAGGTGTACCAATTGTTTCATAAAGTGATTCTGCATATTCCACCGCAAACTCACCAAGCTCTGAAATAGGTGAATACTTCTTTAAAATGACTTCCCCTTCTCGATCAGTGAATATCTCCAAAGGGTCCCCCTCACGGATGCGAAGTGTCCTTCTTATTTCTTTTGGTATAACTACTCTTCCTAAGTCATCAATTCTGCGGACAATACCCGTTGCTTTCATGTATAATGCCTCACTTTCTCGAAATTAAATGTATTTCTGAGAATAGTATGCATCAACATTGGTCATTTTATGCAATCAAGGTGTTACAAGGCATCCGTAGATTCTATTTCCTTTGCCGTTTCCTGCATCGTGTGTACCATATCTTCTACCATATCGAATTCTGTAAATTGATTGGACTTCTTTTCATTCACAGTTACAGTAATTTGTCCGTTGTCAATCGTCAGTCCAACCGCGTGGCCAAACTTCAATGAACTTTCCATAAGCTTTGCACCGTCAGCGCGAGCTGTTCCTTCTGCTGACAAGCGGATTTCTACTATTCCCTGTACATTCTTGATAGAAACTACGCCAGCGTCACGTCCCCACGCTTTCATACGTCCAACGCGGAGTAGTAAATCGGCTTCAAATGGCATATCACCGAATCGATCGATCATTTCATCGACAAGCTCCAGATAATCCTCATCGCCCGTAATCGCTTTTACGCGTTTGTACATTTGAATCTTTTGATAACCGTCATGAATGTATGATTCCGGTAAGTAAGCATTAATAGGCAAGGAGATTTCGACATCTGCTTTGTCTTCTTTGACGACACCTGTCTGTCTCTCTTCTATCGCCTCTTGTAGTAATTGGGAATACAGATCGAAACCAACAGAATCAATGAATCCATGTTGTTGCGAACCAAGTAAATTCCCCGCTCCTCGAATGGATAAATCACGCATGGCAATTTTAAAACCTGAGCCTAGCTCCGTAAACTCTTTGATTGCCTGTAAGCGATTTTCTGCAACTTCCGTTAGCACTTTGTCACGCTGATAAAGCATATAGCTGTATGCTACGCGATTGGAACGGCCGACACGCCCACGTAATTGATAAAGCTGTGATAGCCCCATGCGATCTGCATCATGGACAATCAACGTATTGACGTTTGGAATATCGATTCCAGTTTCAATAATGGTAGTTGTCACCAGTACATCAAATTCTCCTTCTAGAAAACTTAATATGACTGCTTCGAGAGCCGCCTCACCCATCCGGCCATGTGCAGACGCGATACGCGCTTCTGGCACCAAGTCACGAATTTCCTGAACTTTACGATCCATATCTTCTACGCGATTATATAAATAGAAGACCTGTCCGCCACGTCCCATCTCCCGCTCAATCGCTTCACGTACGAGTCCACCATTATGTTCCATAACATATGTTTGAACAGGGAACCGATTGGCTGGCGGTGTTTCAATTACGGATAAATCGCGTACTCCTACCATCGACATATGCAAAGTCCTTGGTATCGGAGTTGCTGTCAACGTCAGTACGTCTACATTGTTTTTCAACTGCTTCAATTTTTCTTTATGCGTTACACCAAAACGTTGCTCTTCATCGACAACGAGAAGCCCAAGATCCTGATAAACAACGTCTTTCGACAATAAGCGATGTGTACCGATGACAATGTCAACAGTACCCGCTTTCAAACCTTTAATCGTTTCATCTTGCTCTTTCTTAGAACGAAAACGATTGAGTAATGAAACCGTTACAGGATAATCTGCGAAACGTTCTTTCATCGTCTCGAAATGTTGCTGTGCAAGTATCGTAGTGGGCACCAAGAATGCCACCTGTTTACCATTCGTTACTGCTTTAAATGCAGCACGGATCGCAACTTCAGTTTTTCCGTATCCTACGTCACCGCATAACAATCGATCCATAGGTCGTATACGTTCCATGTCTCTCTTAATTTCCTCGATAGATTGTAACTGATCCTGTGTCTCTTCGTAAGGGAAAGCATTTTCAAATGAACGTTGCAAATCGTCATCCTCACCAAAAGCAAAGCCTTTTTCCGCTTCTCGTCTGGCATATAATTTGATCAAGTCATCCGCAATATCCTGAATGGCCGCCGTTACTTTACGTTTGGTTTTTACCCAATCCGTCCCGCCAAGTTTATGTAGCTTTGGCTCTTTCTCTCCTGTAGCTACATACTTTTGAATTAAATCGATCTGGTCAGCCGGCACAAAGAGCTTATCCTCACCGCGGTAACGAATATCCAAGTAGTCTTTCTGGATACCTTTAACGTCCAATGTTACGACGCCATAGTATTTCCCTATCCCGTGATGAACGTGGACGATATGATCCCCTGGCTTGATCTCTGAATAACTTTTGATCCGTTCGGCATTCGTTAATTTAGAGGGACGCGCTTTACGTTTCGGCTTACCAGTAAACAATTCTGCATCTGTAATGACAGCAAGCTTCTGGAACGGCAATTCAAAACCTGCCGATAAATCGCCTTCTATAATAGACAACACGCCCTCTTTACTAGGCTTGCCATCTATCGCTGCTTCAATATCATATTCACGTAAAATCTCTTGAATAGTCTTCATTCTCTCAGTTGAAGAAGCCAAGAGAAAAACATTATAATTCCCTTGTTTCCAACGCTCTATTTCACTTTTCAATAGGGGCATCTGACTATGGAACTGTTGCATTGGCTTACACGAAATCGAAATGGACTTCTTAATAGTGAAACCAGGCACTGTTCGCGTAAACAAAGACAAATAGAGTCGTTGTTGATGAATATCCGATAGTACTTGCTCGTATTTCCATGCAAGTTTCGTGTCATGCAACATTTTTCCATCTTCGAGCATTGAAAGCTGGTATTCCTGCTCCTCCGACTCCAAAGTAGCCACGGATTCTTGTATTCGCCCCAGCTCGTCAAATAAAATGACGCCATTTTCGGGGAAATAGTCAGTCAGCATAGCGCTCGCTTCAGTGGAAAACGAAGCATACTTCTTCATCGTGTCCGGCACAATCCCGTCTTTCATCATGCTGATATCCTGCATGATCGTCATCAATAATTGCTGCTGTAATTCTTCACTTTTGATTTTAGTCAAGCTTTCGCCAAGCGCTTGCTCCACCTTTTGTGATACTTGCTGCAATTCTTCAGGTGTCCAGATGAATTCGTTCGCCGGCAACAATGTGATTGATTCCAATTTACCTGTTGAACGCTGGTCTTCCGCCGAAAACGTTCGAATGGAATCTATTGTCGTATCGAATAATTCAATACGAACTGGTTCTGCCATCGTAAGCGGATAAATATCCAGTATTCCACCGCGTAACGCAAATTCACCCGGCGCGCTCACCAGGTCTTTTCGTATATAGCCCATGGATACTAAGTTTTCCAGCCAGACACCTATATCAATCTCTTCGTCTGTTGAAGCCGTTACGTAATGAGCCAACCATCGTTCCTTTGATGGCAACAGCTTCCGCAACCCTGCAACCGGTGTAATATAAATACCACTGCCTGTACGTGCCATGTGATCCAATGTATCAATCCTACCCGCACGTAATTCATAGCTTGCGAATGAAAAGTCTGCTGCAACAAGTTCTTCTGCAGTGTATAAGTGAATATGTTCATCCCCCACCAACTTGCTCAAGTCTTCATATGTTCGCTGTGCTTGAAGCATATTGGGTGAAACAATCAAGACAGGACGTGTCAATGACTGCTGAATCAATTTAAAGAAAACCGCTTTGGAACCGCCCGATAGACCTGTGATCAACTGCTGATCCTGCCCGTCTTCCAAGTCGTTCAGCAAACCTTGAATCTCTTTCTCTTCTAGAAAAAGCTGTTCTATTACTCCCACTTGACTACCCCTCCTTATCTATTAACTTAGTCTCTCTCTATATATTGAACAGAATGCTTTATGCACAAAAAGCTTTGGCTATCAGCGCCAAAGCATCCGTTACTTATTGTAACCATTTTTTTAAGGTGTAATAATCCGGGAACGCCTGCAATGATTGCTCGCAGTGTTCACAAATACATCGTATATGCAGGCCACCATCTGAATCTACGGACAAAAATGTACTTTTATCATCACCGTCTATTTGACTGAGGGTATCTTTGGCCGATTCAAATGGAATGGAGCCGATTTCCGTATGACAGTGATTACAAGAATAACGGATCATATTCTCTTCACCTTCCTTTTTCAAAGTATAGGCAAAGAGTTGATGTATTATGCTTATCCGTTAAATTTATTCATCACTTCAAGGAATGGCTTCTTTTTTGTTGCCCATTCTTCACAGGCCTCTGCACTCTTTTGTATCGCGTCTTGGATCAATGGTTGCTCGTCCTTGCTAAACGGAGATAATACATAGTCAGCAACCTTCATACCACCAGTAGGACGATCAACACCAATACGAATTCGGTTGAATTCAGAAGTGCCTAGATGTGCAATAAGGGACTTCATGCCATTATGACCGCCAGCACTTCCCTTTTGACGAAGTCGGATTTTCCCTGCAGGTAAATCCAAGTCATCGTATAGCACGACGATTTCTTCATCATTCACTTCAAAGTAGTCCGCTAAAGGACGGACGCACTCGCCGGACAAGTTCATATAGGTCATCGGCTTTAATAATATCACTTTACCTCCGGCTGTATGGACAGTCGTAAATTGGCCATTGAATTTTTGCTGAAATGCTGGAGCTTGCCAGCGCTTAGCCAATTCATCAATGACTTGAAAACCAATATTATGGCGCGTGTTTTCGTAGTTTTTCCCGGGATTTCCGAGACCAATTAATAATTTCATGTTCTTCTCTTCCTTTTCTAAACGATATATATACATAGAAAAGGAGCGCACGGTTCAAACTCGTGCGCCCATTTTGTAACTTATTTCTCTTCTTTATCTTCACCGATTACTTCCGGCTCAGCTTCAGTGCTTTCAGTCGCTTCATCTAATGCTTCCATCTCTTCTTCAGTACGTGGTGCAGAAATAGTTACTAATCCTACTTCGTCTTCAGTTAAGATTTCAAACTTCACTTTGTCACGGATATCGCCAACAAGAATTGTTTCACCAATTTCAAGTTCTGAAACATCTACATCGATATGATCAGGAATGTCAGATGGCTTTACGCGAATTGTAACTTCCCATACTGGTTGTTGAATTGTTCCGCCTGCTTTTTCACCTGGTGCGTCTCCAACAAGGTTGATTGCTACGTCTACTTCAAGCTCTTCTGTCATGTTGATCGCCAAGAAGTCAGCGTGTGTAAGGAAACCAGTCAAAACGTCTGACTGATAATCGTTTAATACGACGTTTACGTCGTTGCCGTCAACAGTCAATTTGATTACACCGTTTCTTCCTGTTTCACGAAGTGTGTCTAGAAGATCACGCTCTTTTACTGCGATTGGCGTACTTTCTGTTTTATAACCGTATACTACGGAAGGAATCCAACCGCTTTTTCTTAATTCGCTTACTGTCTTCTTGTCAGTTTCTCTTAAATTCGACTTAATTGTGCTCATTTGTATAGTCACCTATCCTATCAAAAAGTTTTTTATAAATCTTTGGATTTTCAATATCAGAAGATATCAGTTAACTCATTATCACTCAAATAATGTGCTTACAGACTTGTTCTCAAACACACGAATGATTGCAGCTGCCAACAAAGGCGCAATCGATAGCTGTTTGATTTTTGGAGATTGTTTACTTTCCGGCAATTTAATAGAATTCGTAATCACTAATTGCTTGATTTGAGAATTATTAATGCGCTCAATCGCTGGCCCGGATAAAACTGGGTGTGAACAACAAGCATACACTTCTTTTGCTCCACTTTCAATTAGGGCGCTCGCAGCAATCGTGATTGTACCAGCTGTATCGATAATATCATCAATCAGAATGGCTGTTTTTCCTTCTACATTGCCAACGATATTCATCACTTCCGCTACGTTCGGGCGCGGACGACGCTTATCGATTATTGCAATGGGCGCTTTCATACGATCGGCCATTTTACGTGCGCGCGTCACACCACCATGGTCAGGTGAAACGATAACAAGATCATCGCTTGCTAATCCTTGACTCTGGAAGTACTCCGTTAGGATTGGTTCTGCAATCAAGTGATCGATTGGAATATCGAAGAACCCTTGAATTTGCGGTGCATGCAAGTCTACTGCAATGACGCGATCAGCGCCTGCTTTTTCAAGTAAGTTTGCAACTAATTTAGCCGTTATAGGTTCACGTGAACTCGCTTTACGGTCTTGGCGTGCATACCCGTAATAGGGCATGACTACGTTAATCGTACGCGCGGATGCACGCATTAAGGCATCTAGCATAATGAGAAGCTCCATCAAGTTATCGTTGACCGGATTAGAAGTTGATTGAATAACAAACACTTCACAGCCACGGATGCTTTCATCGATATTAATTTGGATTTCTCCGTCACTAAAACGTTTGACTGAGAGCTTGCCGAGCGGAAGCCCGACTTGATCTGCTACTTCTTTTGCAAGTGGTTCGTTCGCAGTTAAAGAAAAGATTTTCAGTTTGTCGTTTGGATATTGATTTGCCATGATGGCCCTCCTGTTGGTTGGGTAAGATTAGTTTTTTACGTATCCTTCTTTATTCTCTTGCCGAACGCGTCCAATTGCAAGTGAATTTTCCGGAACATTTTTTGTGACTGTGGATCCCGCTGCCACAATCGCATTCTTTCCTATCGTGACCGGTGCAACCAAATTGGCATTGCAACCAATAAATGCATTATCTTCTATCTCTGTTTTGTACTTGTTTTTACCATCGTAATTCACTGTAATCGTACCACAGCCAACGTTAACATTCTTGCCTATTTCTGTATCCCCTATGTAACTGAGGTGAGAAACTTTACTATCGTCACCAAGCTGAGACTTTTTCACCTCAACAAAGTTACCTACTTTGACATGATCACCAAGCTGTGTGTCGGGACGCAAGTGTGCAAATGGACCAACTGCCGTCTGATTCCCAATCATACTATCACGAACGACGGATGAGTGAATCGTCGTGTCGTCACCCACTGTACTGTTTTGGATATGACTGTTCGGACCAATGATACATTGTGCCCCAATTTTTGTAGCGCCTTCAATGATTACGCCAGGTTGGATGACAGTGTCACGTCCAATTTCAGCTTCTGCACTGATCACTGTCTGCTCAGGGCTGATGATTGTGACACCGTTGCGCATATGCTTCTCCGCAATTAATTGGCGCATGCTTTTTTCTGCTTGTGCTAGTGCCACACGGTCGTTGACGCCTAATGTTTCATGGAAATCTGGCGTTGTATAAGCCGAAATCCGCTGTCCTTCAGATTTTAAAATTCCTAATACGTCTGGGAGATAATATTCGCCTTGTGCGTTATCGTTGTTCACTTTTTTCAGTGTTTCAAATAACACGCGATTGTCAAAACAGTATGTGCCTGTATTTATTTCCTTAACGAGACGCTCACCGTCGTTTGTGTCTTTATGCTCGACGTTTCGCATTACGTCACCATTCTCTGCACGGATGATGCGGCCGTAACCTGTTGGATCATCTGCTATTGCAGTAAGTATTGTCGCTTTTGCTTCCGTTTCATGATGGTGTGCGAGGAGCGCTGCCATCGTCTTCGTGCTGATCAATGGTGTATCACCGCAGACAACTAGTGTTGTGCCTTCAAGATCCGCAAGTACCGCCTCAGCTTGTTGCACGGCATGTGCTGTGCCCAGTTGTTGTGCTTGTAGCGCGTATTCACTTTTGTTGCCCAATGTCTGCTCTACCATTTCGGCACCATGACCGACAATCGTGACGATCCGATCTGAGTGGAGGTCACGAATGTGATCGATTACGTGCTCTACCATCGGCTTTCCACAGACTGGATGAAGTACTTTATAAAGATCCGACTTCATTCGCGTGCCCTGTCCTGCTGCTAGGACGATCGCATATGTATTTGTCATCTGCCAGCCTCCATCCTTGTTTGATAAATTCATAATTGACTATATCGGAAATGACTGATTTTTTCAAGCATTTCCCCTTGACAATTACATAACTTTATTTTATGATTGTTAATCTTTTTGCGATTATATTGGTATAGGAATAAAAGTTGTAAGAAAATATAGATGAAGTGTTCAAAGTAAGTTTGGTTGTGGGTGTGGGTGAACTTATTTAAGTTCAAAAGCACTTTCTCAGTAATAGTAAATGAATTTGTGAGTGCGAAGGGATGGAAGCTCCAGTTGGCGGATGCTTTCCCATAGGTCCGCGGTGAGCCCTCTAGGAAAGCGTCCCCTCTCCGAAGTGCAAATCCCACCCTAACCCTTTGCCAACTCCTCCACTTCAACACGACAAAAAGGCCATCTACTCGAATAGATGGCCTTTTTATGGATACGACATATGGTAACGCTTTCTCTTACATTATAAAATTATAGAACAGCCTCTTGCAATTCCCCTTGCTGTTCGTCTACTTGATGATAAGCTGCCAGGATGGACTCCTGTACCTTTGTCCGTGCATCTGAATTGATTGGATGCGCCACGTCACGAAACTCCCCATCTGGTGTACGCTTACTCGGCATTGCCACGAATAACCCGTCATTCCCCTCAATGACTCGGATATCATGGATGACAAACTGATCGTTAAGCGTAATGGAAGCAATTGCTCTCATTCTACCTTCCGTGTCTACCTTGCGTAATCTCACATCTGTGATTTCCATTTTCCCCACTCCCTTGTTGTCGTTTTCACACTGAACGTATTCTAGGTTAGTTGGTACGATTACTTTTTTACCCATAATACTGGTGCTGATTCTATAATACTAGTTTTTACTGCAAATGAAAATAGAATCTTTTGTGAATTTTTTAATATTTGTATATTATTTCAAATCTATAGCTACTTTCAACCTAATCATTTTCAAACAGGCAATAAGAAAACCCGACCTGATCTTCACTAGATCGGGTCGGGTTTTATATCTAATTATTCACAAAGCGCAATTGCTTCGATTTCGACTCGTACGTCTTTTGGTAGTCGAGCCACTTCCACTGTCGAACGAGCCGGCTTATGCTCCCCGAAATGCTCTTCATAAATGGCATTCAATGCTCCAAATTCATCCATATCCTGAATAAACACTGTCGTTTTAATGACTTGTTGTAAACTTGAACCTGCCTCTTCCAGTACTTTACTCAAGTTTTGGAGAACTTGGTTTGTCTGTTCTTCTATGCCGCCACTTATTACTTCACCAGCGAGCGTCAAAGGAATCTGTCCTGAAGTGTACACTACGCCGTTCACTTTTACTGCTTGTGAATAAGGTCCAATTGCCTGTGGTGCTTGTTCTGTTTTTACATATTCCATAACTCATTACCGCCTCTCGTGAAATAGTTCCCTTCTTCCAACTCAATCTTACGGCGTTTCTCATCCACAGCATGCAATTTCACTAATGAAAGATAATCATCTACCAGAACTTCTTCAAGGTGTTCAGCTTCTACTAAGACTGCCACGCCAGCCAGTTCACAGTTGAATTCTTCAAGTAGACTTTTCATACCTTGCATTGTGCCGCCCACTTTCATAAAGTCATCTGTCAACAAGACTTTTTGACCGCTTTGCATACTTCTCTTCGATAACACCATTGTCTGGATTCTGCGCGCTGAACCAGAAACGTAATTAATACTAACAGTAGGACCTTCCGTCACTTTGCTGTCCCGTCGAACGACGATAACAGGTACGTTCAAATGACGGGCAATAGCATGAGCAATGGGAATTCCTTTTGTTGCAACTGTCATAATCGCATCGATTTCTTTATCAAAGAAAGCAGTTGCAATCACTTTGCCAATTCGATCGAGAAACCGAGGATTTCCTAACAAGTCAGTCATATACAAATAACCGCCAGGAAGCAATCGATCCGATTTTCTTAGTTCATTCATCAATGAATGAATGACTTCTTTTATCTCCTCACGACCGACTAACGGAATATATTTAATACCGCCAGCAGCACCTGAAATCGTCACTAGACGACCCGTGCCGCTCTCTTCAAATGTCTCTTTCAAAATACCAAGATCTTCACTAATTGAGGACTTGGCGGCTGAATACCGGTTCGAAAAAAACGTCAAAGAAATGAGTGTGTGTGGATTTTCCAGCAAATGACGTGTCATATCGACAAGCCTTTCACTTCTTTTCCATTTCATATAATACCGACTCCTAAATCCGAATGATTTATAAGTAGATTATCATAATCGTCCGGTATTAATCAACTACAATAGGTTCCCCAAGCATGCGCACGGCATGTACGTCTTGGCAAAATCCCTTCAAGGCATTGACAATTTTCGGTACACGCGATTCATGTTTCACTAGTCCGAATACCGTTGGACCGCTACCGCTCATTAAAACGGCATCTGCCCCAAAACGCTCCATTTGTTCCTTGAGTATAACAACTTCCTCATGAAGTCCCATCGTGACAGGCTCCAACACATTCCCAAGTGATGCACACATCTTGTCATAATCACTTTCTTGCAATGCTTCCATCATACGCTCCGTTTGCGGATGCGTAATAGAAGACAAGTTCAACTGTCCGTAGATATTGCCGGTCGATACACCGATTGTCGGCTTCGCCAGCACGACCCAGCAGTTAGGTGGAGCAGGTAGATGCGTGATGTCTTCTCCTCGCCCTCTTGCAATAGCTGTGCCGCCATAAACGCAGAATGATACATCTGATCCGATTTCCGCACCCAGGATTGCCAGCTCATCCAAAGATAATCCGAGTTCCCAAAGTCGGTTTAATCCACGAAGCGTGGCGGCAGCATCTGAACTACCACCGGCTAGTCCTGCAGCAATCGGAATATTCTTATCCAGAGTAATTTCAACTCCGTAATTCAAGTGATAGCGTTTGCGCAATAAATCCGCTGCTTGGTACGCCAAGTTTTTGCGATCATTCGGCACAAATCGATGAGATGACTGAATTGTAATGGCATGATCCGTCGTAGGACGAAGCCAAATACGGTCAGCCAAATCAACCGTCGTCATAATCATCTCGACATCATGATAGCCATCCGACCGTTTGCTTAACACATCTAATGTTAAGTTGATTTTCGCAGGCGCCTTTTCGTAAATCATGATAAAAGCTCCCTCCCCACTGCATTGTTCTTGCTCATATATTACCACAGAATCAATAGAACATAAGGGGATTAAATAAAAAAAAGAACCGCAAAGGCTTCGCAGTTCTTTTTGTCACGTTAATTTTCATTCCAGAGTTCAGAAGTAGATGATTTCCTACAGCTATTTTTGAACACTTAGAATTCCATTTGTTATTTGCGCAAGATTTTTTCCATTGCTTTTCCTTTTGCCAACTCATCAATCAGTTTATCCAAATAACGTATTTCCTGCATCGTTGATTCTTCTATTTCTTCCACTCTAACCCCACATATAACACCTGTAATTAGTGTCCGTGATGAATTCAGCTCAGGTGCTTCCGCAAAGAAAGTCTCGAAGTCTGTCTGGTTTTCCAACTGGATTTCCAGTTCTTCTTGGCTGTATCCTGTCAACCAACGAATGATTTCATCGACTTCTGATTTTGTGCGTCCCTTTTTTTCTACCTTGTTAATATAGAGCGGATAGACTTTGGCAAAACTCATAGTATAAATCTTATGTGTAGTCATCATTCACCCTCCAATTATCTAGTACTTATTATATTTTCCACTTGAAAAACGATGTCCGTCAGCAAATCCGCGACATGTTGTCTAGTACTTAAGCGAGGCGACTGCCCGCTCCAAAGATGGATCCATTCAGGCCGATTTTGCTTGGCAGCTTCACTACGAATCGCTGTCGTTAGTGTGTTCATTATAGGATAATCCGGCAGATCTTCTTCGTATGGTTTTAGTTCACGAATAAAGTCATTCTGAATCCCTCTTGCAGGCTTACCACTAAATACGGATGTAATGACGGTTTGATCTTCCGTACTTTTAAGAATAGCTTCGATATGTTGCGTTTTTGCACCACTTTCAATAGCCGTCACGAAAGCTGTTCCCATTTGAACCGCTTGCGCTCCAAGTGTAAGAGCTGCCAAAACACCTCTTCCATCCATAATTCCTCCCGCAGCAATAACAGGAATCTTAACATGGTCTGCAGCTTGAGGAACAAGCGACATTGTTCCAATCATGGAGTCAGTGAAACTTCCTGAAAACGTACCACGATGACCTCCGGCTTCGCTTCCTTGCAGTACGACCATATCAACTCCGTACTCTTCATTGATAGCAGCCTCTTTCACAGTTGTAGCAGTCCCCATCACGATGATGTTCACTCCCTGTAATTGTTGGATAGTCTCTTTAGATGGCACGCCGAATGTGAAACTACAAACCGCTATATGTTCTTGAATAATAACATCCACTTGCTTATCAAAATTTGCTGTAGACACTTCCTTTATTTCAGGCTCAGCTACACGTAACTCTTCACGATAAGGTCGTAATAATTCATTGGTTTTTTTAACCTTATCTTTGGATATCTCTGATGCTTCAGGAATAAACAAATTGACCCCAAAAGGCCGATCCGTTAATTCCTTAATCTTCTTTATCGCTTCTCTCATATCTTCTGCATTCATATAGCCCGCCCCGAGCGTACCCAGGCCCCCCGCATTGGATACTGCAGCTATCAATTCAGGCGTGGTCGTACCGCCAGCCATTCCCGCTTGAATGATGGGGTATGTAATTCCAAGCATTTTTGTTACGTCATTTTCATTCCACATCTTGTTGGACCCCCTCTAGCATGATTATGTATTTTACATAGTCGTTTTGCTACCTTTCTCTCCCTGACGCTTTAGCAACACTTTATTTCCCAGCCAATAACCCATTATGGCGGCCACCACCATAAGTAAAATCGACAAAAGTGAGTGCATGTCAGGATAAAGTAACTCTTTGATAAAGCTGACCATACCGACAAACACTCCCACAAATAATGCTCTGCCTAGATTTCCTTTCTTCACACTCTCTCCTCCCACTTTCCGCAACTACCAAAACCTTCCAAAGAGTCTTCTTACGTATAATGAATATTCTCTCCATCATAACGTAAACCACAAAAAATTGGTGCTCCCTTGTTCGTTCTAAGTAATAGAAAAAGAGCTGCAAATGGGATTCACTTTGCAACTCCGATAATCTACACACTATTTTATCATTGAATCCGGTAAATAAACTAAATTTGCCGTTGTACTGACATCGTCATCATTCACTGTCAGTATGACCACGTATCCGGTCTTTTCCCATCCTGAATTAAACGTAGTTTCATAGTCAGTGTCAGAATAATAGTCCGCCCCAAATTCACGTTGGGCATGCTCGTTTAATTCATTGTACATCGCAAACATCTCATCTGAAGTATGATAGTAATCTTCTCCGCCCATAAAGTCATAGGTTATGAACTGCAACTTGTTATTTTCAAAGTAATAAATTAAATCTGTATAGTAACTATACTTTGTAGTTCGGTAGATCAATAATCGTTTATTTCCCTCACGTAAATTTGAAAGCAATATCGCCGGTGACTTTGATTCAACACTCATCACTTGAGCTGGATCCATTCCAAAGTGAATGCCTCTTGTCACCATGACAGGTGGTGCAGGTCGGAAAGCCGGATCCATAGCTCTCGCCACGAATGCAGCAATATGCGAACGTGTTAATGTTTCATTTGGTTTAAATGTACCGTCAGGATAGCCCGAGGTGATATTTTCAAATGCTAGTTTACGCACGGCACTATAAGCAGTAGAACTCTTGGATACGTCTTTAAATCGAATATCTTTTTCCTTGCTGAGCTTAAACGCATTCGCAATGAAGGCAGCCATATGACCACGTGTCACTTTTTGCGTAGGCTTAAATGTACCATCAGGATAGCCATTGATGATTTTTGCTTTCACGGCAGAATTGATATAACCAGAGGAATACCTGCTCGCGGGAACATCTTTAAATTTCGTCTTTGCTTTCTTTCCATCCAATCCCGTAGCTTTAGCCACCATGACAGCGACTTCTTCTCGCGTCACTTTATCATTTAACCCAAAGCGAGCACTAGGCTCAATCACATTATTCTCTAATAAATACATAATAGCCGTGTAGTTCGGATGATTTTTCGGGACGTCTGTAAAAACTTTAGAAGAAGCTTGTGTTTTAGGAGCTACTGAAAACGTCAATAGGAGTATTAAAAATATTGCTAAAACCTTTTTCATACGTATTTATCCCCTTTTTCCATAAGATGTAACGACTATATCATGTTAAATAGATAAAAAGTTGAATACGTTAAAACATGTTGTTTTACTACACAAACGGACTAAATTTGCTAAAGAAATACTTAGAATTTATTTGTATACAATCATACTGTCTAATTTTCTAGTTACTTTAACTGTAGACTATCGCTGATTGAGTAGTAGGTAGTCAGAATAAATCAACACCTTGTGTTGTGCAACACAAGACAATAAAAACACATGAGTATAATACCTTATTTCTACTTTTCTTATTTGGTAAATCCCTGTACATATAGACTATCTTTAACAGGTATAAAGAATTATAATTTATCCATAATTACTGTGAAATATTTCCTTTACTTCATATTTATATTGGCTTCTAAATTATTTTACTAATACAGTGCTGTTTTTCAAACATTGATTCCTGTAAACAAAGAGCTATGATACAAATATAGCAAACATAGTTAATACAAACTATTAGGGGGATAAGAGAAATGAAGTTACATATGCACCACATGACTCCCTGGTCTGTACTTATCAGTGCACTTTTTATCATGCTAATGACTTTTTCATTTTCAAGTCAGGCATCTGCACACGGGTACGTAAGCCAACCAGAAAGTCGAGCACTATTATGCAAGCAAGGAGATAATAAGAACTGTGGGAGAATCATCTATGAACCACAGAGCTTGGAAGCACCAGGGAATTTTCCGATTGGTGGTCCAGCTGACGGTAAAATTGCCAGCGCCAATACTTTCTTCGAATTAGATGCACAAACCCGCCTTCGTTGGCAGAAAGTTGAAATGAAAAACGGGATGAATCAATTCAAATGGAAATTCACAGCACCACATGTAACAGGATCATGGGAATATTACATTACACGTACAGGATGGGATACGAACCAACCGTTGAAACGCGCAGATCTTCAAAAGTTCTGTACAGTAGACGGCAAAAAACAGAGACCACCTTCGGAAGTAACGCATACTTGCAATGTACCTGAACGTACGGGTTATCACGTGATCCTCGCTGTATGGAATATTGGTGATACAAAGAATGCATTCTATAACGTCATTGATGCGGACTTTGGTGGAAAACAGGCAATACCAACTGAGCCCGATAAGAATATTGATATGACACCTATTATTCCGAGCAAGCCGTTACCTGAAACAAAACCGGAAAAGCCTGTTCAGCCAAAACCTGATTTAGATAGGCCTGCTCCACCGGCAGTCAAGTGGGACGAAGGCAAGGTTTATGTAGAAGGCGATCAGGCACAATTCGAAAGCTCATTATATGAAGCACAGTGGTGGACACGTGGTGATCTCCCTGGTGATTCTGCTGTATGGAAACTATTAGAACCGGCTAACACAGACCTGCGCAACTGGAAGATGAAAAACGTCTATACAGTTGGTAATCAAGTGGTACACGAAGGTATCGTATACGAAGCGCAGTGGTGGACGAGCGGTGATACTCCAGGAAAAAAAGATGTTTGGAAATTCATCAAGATCATTAATGCCAATGTGAAGAAATGGGAAAAGAAGCTTGTTTATTTAGTAGGAAATCAAGTAATCTATGAGAATAGTTTATATGAAGCACAATGGTGGACTCGCGGAGATCTCCCAGGGGATTCAGCTGTATGGAAACTTGTGAAGTCCGCTGCTACAGGTGTGCCTCAGTGGCGCACTGCAAATGTATACGTTGCCGGCGATCAAGTGATATATAACGGCAATCTATACGAAGCCAAATGGTGGACCCGTGCAAATGTTCCGAGTGATAGTGAACAGTGGAAGCGTAAGTAATTCGATATGATTGAAAGGCTATCTACAAGTTATAATAACTTGTAGATAGCCTTCTTTTTTATCAAAAAATAGAACTGCAAAGCAATTTCCCCTTTGCAGTTCCTTTTGTCAGCCTGTTTTGGATTCTACGGACATTGGTTGGATTATTTCTTTTCCTCCACTTGTCTACTCGCCATTTCAATTGCATGTTTTACCATGTTTCCTGCATCACGTGAGCGAATACCGCCCCAGCCTTCTTTCTGTACTACATCATAGAAGCCAAGCTCTTTCGCGATTTCTACTTTCAATTGATCTGACATGACGCCTTTTCTCGCCATTATAGTTTCCTCCTTTGCGGCTGACACTTGTAGTGTGTGCTGTCCAAGGAAAACTACACTTCAGTTATGTAACAAAATAAAAAATCCGCCAGAACATTCCGGCGGATTCACTAGGAAATAAATTAAAATAGCATGATGAATTATTTGATGATAAAGGCCGTTTGGTCCGAACCATCAAGGACTGTTATTTCAACCGCTTCGGTTAAAATATCAGCATAGCTGTAAGAAACTCTTTCAAACGCATTGTCATCCTGATCCAACTCTACTACGAAAACGGCACGATACGTATCGCGCAAGACTCCAGCATGTTCGATCGTCTTCTTACGACCACCATTTGCTTTCAAGTGGAGACGTTTCCCTAAATGAGCGTCCAGTGACTTTTTAATGTCTGCTAATGTTTTTGGCATGTTACTTACACCTCACTAAATATAAGCATAACATTTTTACATGCGTTTGTCAACAAAATTTTTATTTTAACAGTTTGCCTATGTCTTTGTCAATCACTTTATGATGAATTTCACTAATTTTTCATATGAAATTGTCATTAATTTTATTCCGGTTTTAGCTTGCCAAAGTGAGGGTATAGTGCATTGGCCAGTTTGATGAACTCTGCAATCGATAATGTTTCCCCTCTTCTTATCGGATCTATACCTGATTGTTCAAATGCTTGTTGAATCAACTGCTTTTTTTCTCTTCCTTCAGGGAGTGAGGACTGAAGGTTGTTCCACAGCGTCTTGCGGCGATGCAAGAACGATCCTTGTGTCACAGTGAACAAGAAGTCTTCATCCGCTACAGGAGCGTGTGCCTCTTCTCTGCGCGTCAAACTAAGTACGGCTGACTCAACGTTCGGTTGCGGAATGAACACTGTCTTCGGGACAATCATAGATACTTCTGCATCCATATAGTACTGGACAGCGATTGATAATGAACCATATGCCTTCGTGCTAGGTACTGCTGTAATTCGATCTGCTACTTCCTTCTGCATCATAATGACAAGCTGACTTACGCGGGCTTTTTCCATTAAGAATTTCATAATAATCGGCGTTGTAATATAATACGGTAAATTGGCCACGACTACGATGTCTTCGTAGTCTGCAAACTGTTCTTCAATCACTTGATGAATATCCGCTTTTAGTACGTCTTGGTGAATCACCGTGACATTCGGATAAGGTGACATCGTATCTTCAAGTACAGGTAACAGTCGGCCGTCTATTTCAAATGCTACAACCTTCCCCGCCTGTCGTGCGAGATGCTCTGTTAACGCACCGATTCCAGGTCCTACTTCAATGACTCCTGTATCTTTCGTGATCGCTGCATGAGAGACGATGTTATGCAATACGTTCGAATCTACCAAGAAGTTCTGACCTAAACTCTTCTTGAATGAAAACCCGTGTTTTTGCAAAATTTCTTTCGTTCTCACTGGCGTTGCTATGTCTTTATACATCTGTTTTCATTTCCTCCTCATCGAGAATTTGTATCGCTTTGTTCAACTTTGCGACAGAAATCCGGAACATCTCTAGCCGTTTCTTCAATCCTTTGCCGTTTACCTGTCCAATATGCAATAACTCCGACAGACGTTCTCTTCGTTTTCTGGAGTCCATGTGACCGATTAGTCTAGCCTCTAGTAAAGCCGCCATCGGGATCTCTTCTATTGTATGCTCACTCACCGTATAAACAGAAGCCAAAGCTTGACGAATCGCTTCGTCATTCGCATGTTCAATTCCTACTCCACGTCCGTTTTTCGCTATAGTTTCTTTCTTCGGTAAAAATGCATGCTTTACATCGGGAATCTGTTCTTCGATAATTGCCCGAATACGTCGACCAGGAAAGTCCGGATCGGTAAAGACAATGACTCCACGCGTCTGCTGCGCGTGGCGTATCCGCTCGAGCGTCTTGTCTGAGATCGCCGAACCGTTCGTTTCAATTGTATCCGCTCCTGTAGCACGTTTGACAGCCACCGTGTCGGATTTCCCTTCCACCACAACTACTTCTTCTATATTCACACTATTCCTCTTTTCTTACGATATCATTCTTACTATTTTACTGTGTTTTTTCGATTCTGTACAACCATACCGGCAGGAAACAGAAAAAACCGATAAGGGGAAGAGTTTTTCTTCTCCTTATCGGTATACCGCTATTAGTTGATGACTTTAATCTTTACTTGACGACGACCAAATGAATAAGCCGCTTCTTTTGTAGGCATGTGTAAATCGATACGGTTTCCTTTGATTGCTCCACCTGTATCTCCTGCGATTGCATAACCATAACCTTCCACCCAAACCTTAGATCCTAGTGGAATCACTCGTGGATCAACTGCAATTAATTTCATATTGGGGTTCGCGCGCAAGTTAATACCTGTCGCTGTGATTCCTGAACATCCATTACAATAAGCTGTATATGCACTCGCATTTGCGTAAAATTCTTTTCCACCGCTTGGCTCGCTACTGTTACCGCGTGAAACTGCTACTTGCGCTTTTGCTGGTGTACTTGAAGATTTTGCCGTTGCATTTGTAGATGCACTTGCAGTCGCTTTTGCTGGAGCCGGAGCTGCAGTTGCTACTTCTACTTTTGGCGCTTTAGCTCCTACATGAACTACTTTATGTGTAGGCTCTTCCACCATTGTCTTACCAACTAATTCACGAGAAACCACTTTTCCATTCTTTTTTGTAATTTGGAATTTCTTTTGTAGTTTACCCTTTTTTCCGTTAGTGACAACTTTCTCTTTACCTTGAAGCATCGTCATATCTGTTTTTCTTTTTGTTTTGAAGTCTGCTGTTTCTTCAACTACATCTGTAACTTTCTCTACACGTGCAATGTTAACTACAGCATTAGATGCCGTCAACTTTGCATTTGTGTCGCCTTCTACTTTATCCAAGTTTGAAAGACGGATATTTTGATCTGTCAAAAACTTTCTAACAGTAGTTTGTGTTGACCATACAGTACGCTCTTTTCCACCGTCTTTAACAGTAACCGGGAATGCTTTAGCAATCGCAATCGGTTGATTTTCTGTAATCTTCGTTTCTAGAGCTGGTTCAATTTCGTCATGTGTAGCAACTTCAATTTCTGCTGTTTTAAGTACATCATTTACGGTAGCTTCCGTTGTCCAAAGTTCTTGTGTCTTACCATCTACGTCAATTACTACTTTGTTTGCTTTTTGCCATTTGATCTCTGTATCGTTTTCAAGCGGCGTGTTAACTGTCGGTTCTACTAGGTCATGCTTTTGTACGTTTACGTCATTAGCCGCTAGTACTTCTCCAACTGTAGATGCTGCTGTACGTAATTCTATTTGCTTACCATTAAGGTCCATTGAGATGTTCTTCTTTTTTCCGTCAATCAATACGAGTGACGTTGTTGCTACGAATAATGCCATTGCCATTAATAAAATCCCAATGCGCATAAACTTAGTATTCTTCTGAGACATGTTAAAAAATTCCCCTTTCATTACTCGGCTGAGTATATAGCGTTTAAATTACACTGTCAAACTTCCAAACTACTAACCGTTCCTTACTAGAGACATTTCAGATCTGTAAGACAAATAATTGCCATAAGTCGTTCACTGAATCTTAAACAGTTGTAATGCATTTGCAGTCGTTTGCTTTGCTACTTCCTCAACCGACACTTCTTTCAACCGCGCAATTTCCTCCGCCACTAACGTGACATAGGCAGGTTCGTTGCGCTTCCCTCGATAAGGATGCGGTGTTAAATACGGTGCATCCGTTTCGATTAACAGCTTGTCTAGTGAAATCTTTGTCGCTACTTCTTTTGGCATTCTAGCATTCTTAAATGTTACAGGCCCACCTAGCGAGATAAGAAAATTCATTTCTATACATTGTTGGGCTGTTTCAACACTACCGCCGTAACAATGCATAATCCCACCGACTTCCGCCGCATTTTCTTCCTGAAGAATACGAACTACGTCGCCTGTTGCGTCGCGATTATGAATGATGATTGGCAACTCTACTTCCTTTGCCAGTCGTATCTGTTTACGGAATAACTCTTGCTGTATATCTTTCGGTGATTTATCCCAGTGGTAATCGAGACCGGTTTCTCCAATGCCGACAACTTTCGGATGGGCCGACAACTCCTTGATCCAGTGTAGATCATTTTCTGTGCAATCTACTGCATCAACAGGATGCCAACCAATAACACCATAGATGAATGGATATTGTTCTACTAACTCCATGGCTTTGTTGATAGTTTTTGTATCAAACCCAACTACGACCATTTTTTCTACGTTTGCATCAATTGCACGTTGAATGACTTCTTCCACGTCTTCTTCGTATTGATCTGCATTTAAGTGAACATGTGTATCAATAAACATAGTATCTCTCCTAACACTGTTTTCTATTCTATTGTCTTTGATTGTGTCTTTCATCTCAGTTGTATTACAGTTGTGTTACAAATAGATTGTTTATTCTGTTTAATAAACCAGAAACGCTTTACTACTAGACATGCTGAACCTTTAGGAAGTATATGGCAAACTTTTTGCTTTTATAGGTTTGTTGTAACATTTGTGACATAAAATTAAGCAAAGTGGGTATATCGCGGAAGCCGCCCGTAAGTACCGAGGGAAGGATAATGAATATTCCACTCTTTGCGTAAGCAGAACCATTCTCCTATAAAAATAGCCGACTAGAAAACCATCTGCAACAACATAACTCCGCATCCTACTATCCAATTCCTCACTTAATGCCTATACACAAAAAAACTGCCACCAGAAGTCGTTGATTGCGACCTCTCATGACAGCTTTATGACGTGATGAATTATTTTACTTGCGCACCATTTTCTAATGCAGGATCAACTGTTGCAAGTTTTAGCACGCCATCTTTTTCGCCTGCTAAAATCATACCTTGTGATAATTCTCCACGAAGTTTGACCGGCTTTAAATTCGCAACGACAATTACTTTCATGCCTACTAGATCCTCAGCATCGTAATGTTGCGCAATGCCCGACACTACTTGACGTTGCTCGTAGCCTAAATCAACTTGTAGCTTTAATAACTTGTCGGCTTTTGGCATTTTTTCACATGCCGTGACAGTAGCTACACGCATGTCTACATTCATGAATGCGTCAAACGTGATCTCATTCGTTTCCTCTTTCACTTCTTCCACCTTCTCTTCCACTTCAGCAGGAGCTGTGATCGCCATTTGCTGACGGATGTACTCAACCTCTACTTCTGTCTCCAGACGTGGGAAGATAGGAACGCCTTTGTTGATGACAGTTGTACCTGCAGGAATCGCATAGCCCTCATCTAGTGTATCCCATCCTAATGAATCTTTAGAAAGACCAAGTTGTTCTATCATCTGTTTCGGCGCGTTTGTCATAAACGGCTGCAAGAGTACCGCTGTATGATGAAGCGATAGCGCTAAGTGATACATAACTGACGCTAATTTCATGCGATCTTCCTCTGATTTCGCCAATACCCACGGTGATGTTTCATCAATATACTTATTTGTACGAGAAATTAATGCCCATACATCGGAAAGTACGACGCTGAACTGCATCTTTTCCATAGAAGCCTCATATTTCTTCACTGTATGCTGAATCATGTCGCGTAATGGTGCATCAAATTCAGTCGGTACAAGACCTTCCGTCAGAACTTCACCATTGAAGTATTTATTGATCATAGAGATCGTTCGGTTTAATAAGTTTCCTAAATCATTCGCCAAGTCATAGTTAATACGCTCGACAAATGCCTCCGGTGAGAATACACCGTCTTGACCAAATGGTAATTCACGAAGCAAGAAGTAACGTGTAGCGTCTAGCCCATAACGTTCAACGAGCATTTCTGGGTAGACCACATTCCCTTTAGACTTGGACATCTTGCCATCTTTCATCATGATGAATCCATGTGCAAATACTTTCTTCGGCAATGGTAAATCGAGTGCCATCAAGAAGATTGGCCAATAAATTGTATGGAAACGTACGATATCTTTACCAACCACGTGAACATCCGCTGGCCAGTATTTATTGAATAAAGACTCGTCATCAGACATATAACCAAGAGCCGTAATGTAATTCGTCAATGCATCAACCCAGACATAAATAACATGTTTTGGATCCCCAGGCACTTTAATTCCCCAGTCGAACGACATACGGGAAACAGATAAATCTTCAAGTCCTGGCTTAATGAAGTTATTGATCATTTCATTCTTACGTGATTCAGGCTCAATGAACGTTGGGTTTTCTTCATAATACGTAAGTAAACGTTCTGCATACTTTTTCATATTGAAGAAGTATGATTCTTCCTCCACTCGATGAACCGGACGACCACAGTCTGGACAGTTCCCATCAACTAGTTGCGATTCGGTAAAATAAGATTCACACGGAACACATTTCCATCCTTCATACTTTCCTTTATAAATATCTCCATTTTCGAGAAACTTCTTAAATATCTTTTCAACAATTGACTTATGACGATCTTCCGTCGTACGGATCAAGTCGTCATAAGAGATATCCATCAGTTTCCACAGGTCTTTCGCGATGTCTGCAATGCCATCGACATATTTAATGGGAGACTGACCTTCCTCTTCTGCCTTTTCCTGGATCTTCTGACCGTGCTCGTCCATTCCAGTTAGAAATCTGACATCATAGCCACGTAAACGCTTATATCGCGCCATTGCATCCGATGCAATTGTCGTGTATGCCGTTCCTATATGAAATTTCCCACTTGGATAATAAATAGGTGTAGTGATATAAAACGTTTTTGATTGATTCTCCACGCGTAATTCCTCCAAATAATTAATGTATACTTTCATTTTATAGGATGTTGCACAAAAGTGCCATGTTCTCCTCCGAACCCTTATATTTTTATAACTTTCTTCAGCTTGCTCACTGCCCGTAATCCCCATACCTTTACCATCTCACATTTTTTACCTGTCAAAAAATTAATAAAAATTAATAGTGTTTATTTGAGTTATGATGATTGACGGTTATTGGAAGAGTTGGTATGATATTTAACAGACAAGAGAATCATGTCGAATTTTGACGAATGTTAAATTTGGAGTGTAGGAGGAATTTTTTCCATGAAGTCTACTGGAATTGTAAGAAAAGTTGATGAGCTAGGCCGTGTTGTGATACCGATTGAACTCCGTCGTACGCTCGGTATTGAGCAAAAAGACGCATTAGAAATATACGTGGACGACGACAAAATCATCTTGAAAAAGTACATGCCTAATATGACATGTTCTATTACGGGGGAAGTATCGGATGATAACCTTCGTTTGATCGACGGCAAGTTAATTTTGAGTCCTGAAGGCGCAAAACAATTGATGGATGAAATTCAAAATAAAATCAATTGATTTGTAAAAGTCCTGAACGTTTAACACGTTCAGGACTTTTTTGTCTTATTCTACGTGATATGCCTGATAAACAACTCGTTTACTTACCTCACGAAGATCAGCTACCTCTTTTATCGCATCTTTCGAACGAATTTCTTTTTCTTCTATTATATGTTCAACATGCTCCTTGATTGACAAGTCTGTCCACCAGGCAGTCGCAACTTCCTGTTGGATGTCCTGATTACCTTCCACGACCAAACAGAACTCTCCTCTAATTTCATTGGAATCTGCCCACTCAATTGCTTCTGCAATTGTCCCTCTCAAGAATTCCTCAAATCGCTTCGTCAATTCGCGGGCCATTACAATCTTTCGTTCATCCCCAAACTGTTCTGCTAAGCCACGCAGTGTCTGTTTTAAACGATGAGGGGCTTCGTAAAACAATAAGGTTTCCTCATAGCGCTGTAATTTCTCGAGCTGGATTTTCAGCTCCTTCTTTTGACGCGATAGAAAGCCAAAAAACAAGAACGGTTGTGGTGTAATACCTGATGCTACTAATGCTGTAATGGCTGCGTTCGGTCCTGGAACAGGAACGACAGCAATTCCCTGTTCAATAGCCAATTCCACTAGATCTGCACCAGGATCTGAAATACACGGCATTCCTGCATCACTGACAATAGCAATATCCTTCCCTTCTTGAAGGAGTTCTATAATCTTTTCTCCCGCCACACGTGTATTGTGTTCATGATAGCTGATCATTTGTGTAGTAATCTCAAAATGATTACATAATTTTATCGTATTACGCGTGTCCTCCGCCGCAATATAATCTGCTTCCTGTAAGATTCGGACTGCACGGAATGTCATGTCCTCGAGGTTGCCGATTGGTGTGCCTACGATGAACAGCTTCCCGAACTCTGTTGCTTCGGCACTCTTTTGTGACGTAATCATGTGGACCGCTCCTTTTTTATATAGTGTTCTTTTTGTTTTCTGGTCAATTGCTTAAACTGATACTCTGCTTGCATCGCCTGTCGCTGCGTTTCAAACGATTCTTGATAAATGTACTTTACAGGTAAGCGCCCTCTCGTATATTTAGCACCTTTTCCTTCATTATGTACACGCAAGCGACGTTCTAAATCATTCGTATATCCAGCATAATACGATCCATCATTACATGTCAGCACATAGAAGAAGTGTTCATTCTTCTCCATACAATAGCTGCCTCACTTCTTCTGTATACTCCCCATTTTCGCGGTAGACATATAAAGGAGGTAGGATTTTCAGATCAGGTTTTCCATCCTTAATTGCTTCAATTAACAGTGTATTCGCATCTTTTCCTTCTTTCGGATAGACAAAACGAATGCGCTTTGGTTCCAGACGGTACTGTCTCATCGATGTAATGATGTCGAGAAGTCTGCCAGGCCGGTGGACAAAAGCCGCTTTTCCACCTTGCTTCAATAATTCACTTGCAGATTTCACTGCTTGATCTAATGTTAGCTCCACTTCATGCCTAGCGATCGTATAGTGCTCACTTTTATTTCTAGCACTTGCTTCATTTGCCGGGAAATAAGGCGGATTGCATGTTACGGTGTCATATACTTCGTAACCAATTTTCTTTGCAATCCCTATGACGTTTTCATGTTCAATTGTTATCTGTTCTTCGAGACCGTTAAGCGCTACGCTTCTGTGTGCCATATCCGCTAGCCGTTCTTGCAACTCAATACCGATGATTTCACCTTTTGTTCGAGCACTCATGAACAATGGGATTACACCATTCCCCGTACACAAATCCACAATCTTGCCTCCACGGATCGGCATATAGGCAAAACGCGCCAGCAGCACCGCATCTAGTGAAAAGGAAAAAACGGAAGGACTTTGAATAATCCGCAAGTCCTCTGCTAATAAATAATCCAATCGTTCGTCACTTTGTAGGTTCACAATCTACACTCCTTCAATCAAAAGAAAAAGCCAATACCTAAAAATAGGAATTGACCTCTCAACCGTTCTGTTTATTTAAGAATGACAGGCAGAATAGACAATCCTCGCCTTTACGACTGCTGCCATAGTGGACATTGCACACATGAAAACCTTCATTGTACAAACGAGCCAGATTGTCTACGCCTTCGCCCACATCAAGCTTCTTTGGACGTTCATCACGCGCGGCCTCTTCTATTTCTTGTGTAATCTTATCGATTTCATCGAGTCGCGTTCGTAGATGATGGTTTTCCAGACGAAGCGAGTGGTTTTCTTCAGTCATCTTTGCAACAAATCCAATGAGTTCCCTGAATTGTTTTTGCATAGAATCCAACTGTTGTTCAAAATCCATTACCCTGTCAAGGAAGTTCACTTCTTTCAACTGTTCCACCTCATCATTTAGTCAATTGAGCTGTTTCTTTCTGTAAATCCTCAATCTCACTCCACGCATATTCCACTACTCGTTCAAATGCCGGCATATTCACTTGAAGCACACGCTCCAATAAGTTCAGTCCGACTACCTTCCCTACTCCATCCTGTGTAACTACTTGTTTACCAAGATCGGGCATGAGTGCTTTCGCTTCTTCATATGCATCATTTTCATACTTCAAGCAACACATCAAGCGACCACACAGACCAGAAATTTTCGATGGGTTCAATGAAAGGTTTTGATCTTTCGCCATCTTAATAGACACTGGTTCAAAATCACCCAAAAATGTTGAACAGCAAAGCATTCTACCACATGGACCAATACCGCCTAGCATTTTTGCTTCATCACGCACACCGATTTGGCGCAATTCGATTCTCGTCCGGAAAATCGCAGCGAGATCTTTCACTAAGTTGCGGAAGTCTACTCGACCTTCAGCAGTGAAGTAAAAAACAATTTTATTACGATCAAATGTATATTCTACATCTACTAAACGCATATCTAATTGATGTTCCGCAATTTTTTCTACGCAGACATCAAATGCTTCATTAGCTTCTTGCTCATTCTCTTTGACGCGTTCACGATCACCCTCATCTGCAAGACGAATGATCTTTTTCAATGGCAAAACGACATCTTCATCATCTATTTCATTACTTCGACTGGCTACTTTACCGTACTCTACGCCTCTCGCGGTTTCCACAATGACATAGTCACCAATTTCAATCGGCATATCCAATGGGTCGAAATAATATAATTTTCCCGCCTTTTTAAAGCGGACGCCTACGACTTTAAACAAACAATAACCCCTCCTGCATAGTAAGCACCAATTGTTCTAGTAAAAGCGTACGATTCATATTTTGATGCAATCGTTTTTTCGCCTGCAAGACGGCATCTATTTTAACAGTTAAACTGCTATAAGTATTTTTGACAGAATGTCCTGTGAAGACTTCTACTTGATCGGGATAGGATATCGTCGACTGCAACCCTGCTTTTACCGCCACAATATCACGGTATGCGAAGAGAAGCAAATCGAGTCCTTGTTCACAATCACTTTTTTCCTTCATGGAAGGCATCCAATCTGTCTGAATGAACAGCAATGCCTCACCCGGAGTTCTCTGTTCGATTGCCTCTACTAATTTTAACACTAATTTCCGTCTCTGTACAAAGGAATCTTCTTGAGCCATTTCATAAGCTACTTCGACATTTGCTGTCATCATCGTTACAGTAGATGCCATAGAGGCTGTAACTCCTTTTTCCACAAGACTTTCAATACTATTCTGGCGATTCATTGGCTGTAGTGAAATTCGCTGACAACGTGATTGAATGGTCGGCAAAATGGATGGATAAGAATCTGTAAGTAAAATAGCTGTGACGCTTCCTTCAGGTTCTTCTAGGAATTTCAGCAATGTATTGGCTGCCGAAGCATTCATTCTTTCCGCATTAACAATCACATATACTTTTCGTCCTTCTTCATACCCTTTTTTCGTCATCTTCATAATTAATTCGGACATTTGATCCTTTTTGATATCCTGTCCGTCGGGTCTAATCCATACTAAGTTCGGATGGTTACCCGATTCTATACGTTTACACGAATGACATGTTTCACATGGAACATTTTCTTTCGGATTCATGCATAATAGCAGTTTTGTGAAATATTGTGCAATCGCTTCTTTGCCTGCCCCATTTGAACCGTCAAAAATATAGGCATGTCCAATACGCTGTCTTCGGTGAATCATAGTTAATTTATCAATAACCTGCTTCTGAGACTGCAATGCATGGTCGTGCAACTTCTGTGACATGCAAGCTCCTCCTTAGTTAGTAAAGATGTTACAAAAAACCCCGTGCTACATGTGAGTGCGGCACGGGATCACGTATATAAATTGATCAGAAGACCTTTGATTTCACCTATTTTGGCGAGTAAATCAATGGATGACGCTTCTTCATCCAACAGTGCTTCCGTCAACGCGATTAGTTTTTCATCTATTGTTTGGACAAGTTTTAATCGGCGGCCTTCACCGAATTGGTTCCATGTATGAGATTGTGTTAGCTCAATACCTGAATCTACCGCTTCTTTCAAAAAACGTTTAATCAACATCTTGTACTTCGCCATATCACGTAAATTCCGGGACCTAGCGAGTCGATCCCCCGCACTTGAGATATCCCCAAACAACCGTGCGATCTGTTCTCCTTGCAGACGAGATCCTTGTTTTTCTACCATTTGTCCAAACTTGGCATTACCTTGTGCATGCCGAAGAGGGTCAGGCGGTAACTTATCCATCCCTGTACGGTATTCACCATTGACTTTCATCAGCATTCACCTCTAGATTAAAAATGGTGGAACTGTTCAATTGGCAAGACGAATACAGTAGCTCCGCCTACTTCTACTTCAATTGGATACGGAATATATGAATCCGCATTACCACCCATTGGTGAAACCGGTGCGACCATTTGATCGCGGGAACGGCAATTATCACGAATTAAATCCAGTGCTTTGGAGACTAACTCATCTTCCACACCCATTAGAAACGTTGTGTTACCAGCGCGAAGAAATCCACCTGTACTGGCTAACTTTGTATTCCGAAAATCACTTTTAGTCAATGCAGAAGATAATCGGTTACTATCTTGGTCCTGTACCACTGCTACAATCAGTTTCAATGTACTCTCCCCTTTTCCGATTTCTTATAAAAACATGTTTCTTTTTTATTATATCATGAATTCTTATGTAAGTTGACTTCTGAACTTACAATTTGCCAAACATTTTCAATTACTTGTGCTGGTAATTGTTGTGCGTCCACCACCTGGATTCGCCCTTCATCCCGAAGCATTACTTCTTGATAGCCTTTATACACTTGTTCATGAAACTCCAGTTTTTCCAAATCTAGACGGTTCTGTTCACGCTCTTGATCTTTCCATATACGGGCTAGCCCCACTTCGGGCGGCACATCGAAGAAGATGGTGCAATCCGGCATATATTCCTCAATCGCGAACAAGTTGATTGCCAGAACTTCGTTGATGCCAAGTTTACGTGCAACCCCTTGATAAGCCAATGAACTATCAATGAAACGATCGCATAGCACGATTTTATTCTGCTTCAGTGCAGGGATAATTTTCTCTACTAAATGTTGTCTCCGCGCAGCTGCATACAGCAACGCTTCCGTCTTACCGTCCATCGCACTGTGGTTTGAGTCCAAAATGACTTCACGGATTTTTTCTGCTATAGGAATGCCACCTGGTTCTCGTGTCATGACTACATCTTGTCCTTGTGCTTTTAGGCGCTCTGCAATTTCTTGCAATACAGTCGTCTTGCCAGCCCCTTCTGGTCCTTCAAAACTAATGAATAATCCTGCCATCTTGTTATCCCCTATCTATTCAACAACTACTTTTATTTGTTTCGTCTCTTTATTAATTGCTCCTTGAAATCTACAGCCCGCCATTAATAGATCATCTATTTGTTCCATGTGTTCATGGCTAATACGCTCTCCTGCACATAAAAGTGGAATGCCTGGCGGATACGGAATAATCGCATCCGCCGCCACTCTGCCAGTGGCGCTCTGCATGTTTAGCCATTCCATATCCATCGTATGAAGCTGACTTGCTGTATATACTACCGTTGACGGAGAACTCTTTGATAAATAGTTGTGGATCCGCACTGAAGTAGTTTTTTTCTCCGCTAAGCAGTTCATCGCTACCTTAAATTTGTCCACCACGTCAATGTAGCGTTTTCCATCCCCTACTTTCACTAAAGGCAGGACAAGCAACACTTGGTATAGATCGGCCAACTCCGGATAAATATCCTGATGCTCCAAGGCCTCTTGCAAGACGTACCCCGTATGACCTGTTGCGCGTATGAGTAACTTCAGTTGATCGTCAGTTTCCACTACTTCAACGCCCGCCATGTTGCACAAATCTCGAATTAAATTCCTTCTATATAATTGAAAGCTTTCAAAGTCTTTTTCATCATATGTCTCTGCATAATACCTTGCATCATCCAAAGATGCCATCAATAAATAAGATGGACTGCTGGACTGTAACATCTGGAGGTAATGTGCGACTCTTTCCATCTTCACAAATTGCGAATGTATATGTAAAAAAGAGGCCATAGTCATCGCGGGTAATGTTTTATGCGCTGAATGAACGACCAGATCTGCTCCGAGTTCGAGTGCGCTCGTTGGAAATGCATCATGTACTATAAAATGTGCCCCATGCGCTTCATCAACTAGAACCGGTATGCTAGAACTATGACACACTTCTATAATCTGTTCTAAATCTTTATTTAGTATTCCGTAATAAGTAGGCGTCGTGAAGACGGCTGCTTTTACATTTGGATACTGTGTAAGGGCCTCTTTTACGGTCTTCAAAGATACCGTTCCAGCCGTTTGTGTCAGTTCATCCCAATCTGGGGATAGAAACACCGGGTTGGCCCCTGTCAGTTCCAGTGCATTGAATATCGATTTATGTGCATTGCGTTGTACCATTACTAAGTCACCCGGTCGAACGGTTGCATACAGCATAGCCAGGTTTCCAACAGTCGAACCATTCACTAGAAAGAAACTCCGTTCACTACCGTAAAGACATGCCAACTTGTCTTCTGCTTCTTTAATGGCTGCTGACGGTTCATGCAAGTCATCAAGTCCTGTAAGCTCCGTCAAGTCGTAGGCGAGTGCTTGACGCACAGCAACTGGCAAATTGGATAATGCGCCACCTTTATGTCCGGGCACATGGAATGATACAGGTTTCCGGTCATGAAAGTTCTGCAAGGCTTGCACAAGTGGACGATCTTGATACTTCATCTATTACGCACTCCTTTACTTTCATTTAGTATAGCAAAAAGCGACACTCCTGAGTAAAGGAGAATCGCTTTTAAAATAGCTTGTGTTCGTGATCTTACATTTGATTTCTCATATATCGAAGTCAAGTAGATACGTACACTCTCCTTCGTTAAAGAAGAATTTCTGGCTGTCTTTTTTTATGCGTTTATCTAATACATGAGATGAAATTACTTCTCGTTCAAGTGGTGTCAGAAGATTTAGGATTGGATTCTGTTCTAATGTCGCCTGTACTAAGCGTTCTACATAGAAATAGGGGACCTGGGTCCAATTCATATACTGTTGTTGCTCACGAATTTTTACATATCCCTTTAACATTAATTCTATATTCTCTTCCTCCATGAATAATTGCGTATAATCGTATTCTTTACTATAAGTCATAGCATCATGTAATGACTGAGTCATCTTTAGCCAGTGTTCTTGATGGGCGTAACACGAGCTCTCCAAGATCATCGCTTCGACGATAGTCTCGGTTTGCCCTTCCTGTAACGCTTCGATTTTCACTTGTATTACTTTCTTCAATGCCTCTTCCCATTTCCCTTTCATAATCAATAGTCTTGCTTCTATAAGTGTGATAAATGGATGTTGTGGAAGTCCCTCCAGGTTAGCCTCCCGCGCTTTCAAGAAGGCAGCATCTGCTTCTTCTAGACAATCTTGCCTCAAGTAGAGGAGTGCTTCGGAAGCATATAAAAACCTTTTCCAGTAACTATCTTCTGTATAAGACAAAGCACTCTTCAACGCTCCATGCGCTATTTCTATCTCGCCATCTGCCATATACAGCTTACAACTTAGCACGTACATAGGAATTAGCAGACCTGGATCTTGGAAATGATGAGCTAAAAGAAGTGCTTCTACTTGGTGTTCTCTAGCTTCTTTCATTAAGCCTTTCACATACAATGTTTCCGCTTGAATTCCGTGATAATAACCGATAATGGAAAGTTTATTTCCTAGGCAAGGTTGTCGGTCCAGTCGTAATAGCTGGTATTCGCAGTTTGCCACCTTTTTATAAGAACCTAATGGTGTTCGTGATAATATAGGCTCCTTTTTATTAAACTGAATTGGCATGAAAAATAGCTTGGAGCTCTTCTCTACATGAAGATCATATCCTTTTTGCAGCCACCGCCCTACTTCTGTTACACCACCCATTTGAATGATTGTGATGTAGGACTTAATTAAGAAATAATCGTATGCCGCAGATTGACTTCTTAAGGTAAAAGCATCCCATTTTTTTCGATTTTCCTTCGATGTCATTTGTTTTGCGATATTATCCGCCGCATCCACTTGATGCTCGGCTAGAAGAGAAAAAGCATATAGTAGCTGAAGATCTAAGCCTAATGGAATATGAGCTTTTTCAAATTCATGGCACCAAGAAATGAAAGCTGAAGTTTCTCGATTCTTTATAATATCTTCACCATGATTCATCATCCAAGTGCTTGCCAGTGGATACGCCTTTCCTATCAATGCATGAGTAATTGCTCGCACAATATCACCTTGCCGGAAATATATGCCGGATGCTTTTTTATGCAGTTCTAATACAAAGTCCTTTGAATAGTTTTTTTGCAAGCTTTGCCTTAATGCTACTGCGAAAAGAGGATGATAACGGTAATATATGTCTTTTTGTGTAATCCTTTCAATGAAGAATCCCTTTTCCTCTAGATTTTGTAAATGAATTAGGCTTTCTTTAGTTTCTAGTAATGCATCGCATACTTTTTGATCCATGATGTCTAGAATCGATGTTGCTAAGAGAAAATTCTGTGCCGAACTTGAAAATTCACTCCATAAATCATTCATTAAAACATTCATAGTGTGTTGTTGATGCTGGTCAGATTGTAGCTGATCACACGTATTTTGAGACTGCAGAACGTTTCGTAATCCTGCAGGCCAACCTTCTGTCTGAATATATTTCTTCCACATTGATTGTTGCTGTTGGGGTTGATGTTTGACATATATTTTCATATCTTCAACTGTAAATCGTAAATGCTGTTTCTTAACTTCAGTAACAGTGAATAAGGATTTCCAAAGTGCTAGTGTAAAGGGAGGGAGATGGCGACTTGCGAAGCAAATCTTCAATGATTCTGGAAGATCCATTACAAAATACTGGATCATTCCCAAGAGTTCTGGAGCAGTAATATGATGGAAATCATCGATAATTAATCGAACCGGCTTGGTCATTACACTGCCTAGTGCTTTGTAGAAATCCCACATTACGTCCAGTTCATTACGGTCTGCATTGGCCAGTTTCTGCTGTAGTTTCTCCTGTGGTAGCAAATTACACGCCGAGTAGACTGTGTAGACGATATACCGAAAAAAGTGAACTGCCTCATTATCGGTCTTATCGACCGTCAACCATGCAACGTTTTCATCCAATTTATTCGACCAATGAGTTAAAAACATCGTCTTTCCATAACCTGTTGGAGCAGTAATGAACAGTACCTTTGATTGCAACGCTTCCTTTTGAACAGAGATCATATTCTCTCCGTTAATCCACTCTTCATGCAGTACGGGTTTTTTTATTTTTGAGGCTAATAATACAACCATGACCATCACATCCTTATTGATAGTAGTTTACTTTGTTCTACTGCCAATCTTTGGCCTGCAGTACTGCTTGTATCCGCGAGCTAACATTGAGTTTCTTATAGACTTTCGATAAGTATACTCTTACGGTTCCCTCTGAAAGAAATAGCTGTTTCGCAATCTCTCTGTTGGATAAGCCAGTTGCAAGTGCCTTAATCAACTCTTCCTCGCGTGGAGTCAAATTCGGTTTACTACTGTGATGAGTAGCTAATGGGCGGGCGATATGATCCGTCCGTAACGACTGGGCAAAGACAAGCGGAACTGTTTTCCATTGTGGTTGTTCAAACTTCATTCGATCTTTTATATACCTCATAAGCAATGGGTTCAAAGCCTGTTCATCCAAAAACACGCGTTTATGGCCTGATTCCACTGCCAATTCTAACGCTTCATGAAGTACATCGATTGCTAGCCTTTTTTTGTTGTTTTTCCACATACAGATTGAACGCAGTATCTTTACCTCAATAGTAGTTGTCATATGAGATTCTTCCTCAGCTACTTGCGTAACTCGATCAATATAATAAAGTGCTTTTCGTATATTACCTTTTGCAATATGCAGTCTTGCTTGTACAAGCATCCCAAACACCAAACCAGATGCTGTTTGCCAATTGATTAAAATAGATGATTTGTTCAACTCAAACTCTGCTTGATCGAAGGATTCTTCTCGAATATAACTTAAAGCTTTCATTGTAATTAATATACATTGCCAGTTAGTGGTAACTGTTGACTCTATTGCTTTGTTCAATATGGCCTGAGCTTTAATAAACTGCTTATTGGCCAAATAAATTTTAGCTTGCAAAATATACATTGGTACAGACAAACCTGGATCACTATGACGATAACTATATTCCATGGCTTTTTTAGCATATTGCTCGGATTCGGATAATAGATTCATTTCGTAGAACACTTCTGCTTGTAGACCATAACTGTATCCTGCAAGATTATGAGCATGGAATTTATTGCTTTGCAAAACATCATTAAATGTAGACAGTTGTTTGACGGAGTTCAGCTTACCTCTGTTACCTAAACAAGTTCTTATCAATTGCGGTTTAAAGTGGTTATAGGTCATCGAAATGTTATTCCATCTGGAATCAGCAGGAAATGATTGATTATGAATGCTTTTCTTTAAATAGAAGACTTCTTTTTCTATTGGTCTATACTGTGTAAACAACATAAGCACTTTTGCAATATCTAAAATCAACGAGGCGTCTTCTAATAAGGCTTCCTCCTTCCAACACGTTTTTTCATGCCTACGATCGAGCTCTCGGATAATCGATCCCGCTTTTTCTATTTCGGACTGTAAAGCTAGATTGAATGCATATACTGCAAGTGTTTCCACATGGAGATCGAAAGAGCTTCTACGTAGCACTATGACCCATCGTGCAAACATATCGGTCTGTTTAGATAAAATGATATTTACCAAATTCTCTTCAATCCAACGATCAGCTACATCAAATAATTTTCCTTTAATTGCCAACTCAATTCCTGTTGCATAGTCTCCCTGTCCATATTGAGCATGTGCTGCTTTAGCATAGATTTCTGTTATACTGTTTTTTGAAAAATACCGACGCATTTCATTTTGTAAGGCAATTGACCAAAGACCATGGTATCTGTATGCCAGTGGACTGTTCGTCAACCGATTAATAAACAGACCGCTCTTTTCAATTTCTCTCAACATGTCTTCACTATCATTACGGTTTAATACTTGATTACAAATTTCAGGTGTTACTTGTTTCAGTACCGATGTACGCATGAGAAAATCTTGCATAGAGGGGGTGAGACTGGATACGACCTCATACAGTAAGTAATTTGCCACTACAGGCGATAAGATGGAGGAATCATTTGCTTCCCATTGAAGGATCTCTTCTGATCCAGTTAGACTTATTAATTGAAGACCTAAAGGCCAACCATCTGTAATACGCAATACTTGCTGATAGAAAAACCTTGAATGTATCGATTGTGGTGAACGCTTACCATAAAAATCTCGGACTTCGTGCAATTGAAACTGTAGTTGTTCGATACCGATTTCGTAAATCCAGCCCTTTGTCCGCCACTTGGAAACGTCTAGTGGTACCTCACTTTGGCTTGTCATGAAAATCTTTACGTGTTGTGGTAAATACTCAATGAATCGGTTCATCATTTTATGAACGACAGGATTCGTTACCATATGATAATCATCTAGAATAAGTGTAGTTCTTCTTGGTTGGTTACTGAGTTCATTTAACAGCATATCGATGAACGTAGAATAAGGTGGGCTTGTTTCGATGAAAGATAATAGCCTTTCTACATTGATCGCACTCCCGCTTTTCTCTATTGAGATAATCACGTAAGTCCAAAATCGAACTGGATCATGATCTAGTTCGTCTAATGTGAGCCAAGCCGTCGAATTTGTTGTTTTAGAGAATGATTTACACAGCAACATGGTCTTTCCATACCCCTTTGGCGCACAAACAATAGTAAGTCGCACCCGTTTCGCATGAATAGGAATTTCTATATCTTCTCTCATTATTATTCCTTCGTTTGCAATAGGCATTTTGATTTTCACATCAGCTCCATGTACTTTCACAAATCTTCTCTCCCTTCGATTGCTTTATGACTCACACCTAGGCTCAAATATATATACTGGACTTGCGCACCTTTATGAAATATCTGTGTTGAAAAATATTTCACCAATTGGTTTATTGAGTACGTCGGAGATTTTCTTCATTGTCTTGGCGCTTGGATAGTAAGCTCCATTCTCTATTTTGGATAAAGCTGTACGTCCGATGCCCACCCGCTCAGCCAGTTCAGCCTGCGTCAGGTTCATTTGTTTCCTAAGTTCTTTTATATGATTGGCAAACATCTCGTTTTCTCCTCTCACTCTCGCTTTATAGTTGACTGCCTTATTTAGAAATTCTAATGTGGATGTTTCCATTCCACCCATACGCCATAGGGAAACCCTCATTTGTCCCTCTTCAGCTGCAACTTTCATCCATTGATACAAAGTCTGCTGGTCTCCATACCAAACAGTGAACGCATCGCCGTGTTCATCTTGATAATCAAAGTACATACCGCCACTGGATGGATCTCGTCTCGGTAAATCTTTACTTTTCCTGGCAAGATCTTCTGCCTCTGTCTCAGTAAGGGTTTTTGTCTCACCTTTTCCGTGTTGCCAACTAAAACCGCCAGCCGATAGTGCGATAACCGGTTGCCCAGGAAGAGAATCCATTTTATTCACTACTTTACGGATGAAATCATCATCTGCCTTTGGGCCGGGCTCTGAATGTCCACCAAATAAGTTATAGGCCATCATGACATAGACAGGTCCTATTGGAAAATTGTATTGTTCGACGGGTAAATTAGGTTCCAATATAATACGCAATGACTTGCCTTGTGCTAGAAGAACGTCATATAGTTCTTTATAAAATTGAAGCAAGTTTGGCAGATCTTCTTCATCTATATTTTCATAGTCTATTTCTAAGCCTTCAAACTGATAGGCACCGATGTACTCCAAAATATCATTAATATGCTTTTTGCGACTTTCTGACGTTTCTACCAAGCGGCCAATTAACTCGGAATCTTTGTGAACGACCGTTCCATCAGGTAGAAACTGATCATTTACAATCGTTAAATCGAGAGGTATATTACGTTCCTTTGATAGTTTCTTCATAGCATCAATGGCATCGTCCATTTTGTTCCGTAAATATACGTGATCCTCTTCATCAAAATAGGCTGCAAAAACCTGCGCCCTATCCAGACCTTTAACTTGTCGGAGGTCATCCACACCACTTTGCCACTGCCATTCCGTCACCCAAGCTGAAAATTCTAATTCGTCTAGAACTGATAAATCCATAGTTTGCTGTTTCCTTTCCTGGCATCCACTAAAAAGGAAGCAGGAAATTACAATGAGTAATATTCTTTTATTAGTAAGCAATGAAATCTCCGCCTTTTCAGTTCATGCCAGTTATTAGAAATTATCAACTACCCAATTCATTGCCGACTTGATTGATCCAACAAACGTATACATGAGTTGCTGTGGCTTTTGTATTTCATTTGTAAACAATGTCGTCTGCACAACATCACTGTCCGGCAAGGAAGCGATTGTAACATCACTAAACTGCGCATCATGAATTGGATCATTGAAATCTCCTGGCACCCATGTAGAACCTAGTGCTAGCTTTCCAGCCCCGATCCCTTGATTGACGACCAGATTGTTAACAATATTTTTGTCATTCAGCTTGATGTTTAATTTATGATCCTGAAGTACAATTTTTATATTTTTTTCATTAAGTAATTTTTCATGCTGCACTTTGTCTTCTTTTTGTGAAGCTGTTTGATCTGTTGTTTGCTCCATTGTGGCTTTCGGTATCGGTTTTGTTTCAAGTAACTCTTTCAACTGTCCCGCTACCTTTTCTTCAATCACAAGATGATCGTTTTCAAATGAAACTTTGATATAAGAATCGCCATTATTACTTCGTCGTAAGTATATGGATTGTTGGCCTTCAGCAGTACCTCCCACTTTTCCTGTGAACTGAATATCCTTGTTAGTACTCTCTGTCAGTACCAGCTTTCCATGCTTTCTTGCTTTCGACGTTAGAGTAATCGTATTATCACGAAACTCCGCCGCGCTCTCAATTTCCTTCCACTGCTTAGCTTGGTTTTCATTACCTCTTACAAAAGCCACCTCTTGATTTGTATCACTTAGAATCTTCATGAGTAAATGATTCGTTGACCAAGATGTCTTTGGCTGGACGCGGGTGAGGTTATATAACTCTTTTTCTTTTGTGTTATATGCATCCCCTTCTTGATTGAAGTGCATATTAAATGTTTTTCTAATCTCTTTATCGTTGACTTCAGTAACCAATTTATTCGCTGAATTGTACAGACCGTTGGCATGCATAATCATGTAGACACCAGGCATTGCACCCAATTTCCGTTGATACACATCGCGCATCTCTTGATAGTCATTTGTAATGCGTTTTTCCATCTCTACCCGGTTCTCACTTGGAATCAAGTACTGATCACGGATGAAGTCCATTGAAAAGTGATTGTACGAATCAATTTCGTCTTTACTCAGTACTTCTTCATCATCACGAATATTTAAGAATGTACCTTCTTTATTGAAGATGTTGATGTACGTTAAACGGTTACCATTACTACCCAATTCCCAAAAGCCACTCTTTTTCATCTGTTTTAGATGTGAAGGTTGAAGAAACCGCTTATCGTTCTCGTCTAATTTGTTGGCAAAAGAAAGTAATGTCGCTTTGTAGTTATACTTCTTCAACAATGGATTGACGAATACGCTCGTGTCTGTACGTCCATCTTCGAAGGCAAGGAACAATGCTTTCTCAGGTAACGGTTTCTTGTCATTGTAGAAATCGAGAATATCTTGTTGAGAAATGGTTTCGTATCCTTGGTTTGTCAACGCTTCTAGCTGTCGTTGCAATTGTTTTTTTGCAAACAGTGAGTCTGATCCATCCCTTGATACACCTGGATATGAAAGAGCAATAAATCCTCTCTTATTCTTCCAATCTTTAGTATTCGATGCATCGTAATGATTTATTTCGACAAACGTTTGGAACACAAGGAAAACAATAACCAATAAAATACCCAATTGAAAAATTGATCGTCTGACTTTCCGTCGATTCTTCTTTTCATAATCTAATATTTCATTACTTTTTCGTTTCATATGTCATTCTCCTTGTCTACAAACTCATATAGTTATGATTTGATAGTTAGAGGATCTTTTTTCAGCTTCTTCCCCAACTTCTTCTCACGCGCTTCAATATCTTGTGGTGTATCGCGCGTTCCCCAAGTAGATTTCCAGAACGTTACCCACGCAACAGGCATCTGCCATAAAAGAACAGCCTCATACATCAAAACGAAGACAAATCCGAAAATCCACAGACTGCTTTTCCTAAAGAACAAGTACGCGACACTCATCATAAAGGCCATAAGGAATAATCCCATCAAGAAGGTTGTTGGGATTATACCGTGAAACAGCGGCACATAGACTAAGTTGTACAGTACGACAACCGGTGCTGCGATTGGTACAATCAGTCCCACGTAAAAGAACAGAGCCATGAATACCTCTTTCCTCCAAATAAATGTTCCCGCTCGTAGTGATTCACGTAACCAAGAGCGTTTCCAGCGCATTTGCTGTTTCAAAAAGACACTAAATTTGTCTGGTACAACTGTCGAACAGATTGCCTTATCTTGGTATGCCGTGCGGTGTGTTTGTAGAATATAATTGGTCATACTGCGATCATCTCCAAATGTTGCTGGCTGCCCTAAGAACGTTTGATTAAGCCAATCCTCTTGATTCTCAAGAATCAAAGACTTTCTATAGCAAGACAGTGGACCCGATAAACAAGTGACACAGTCAAAGTATGATTCGGCGGCTTTCATGACGCGGAATGCGATGTAGTAGCGCACGACTTGTAATTTAGTAATATTGTTTGTATATTTATTTTCAACATCCGTCCGTCCTGAGACGCCACCCATTTTAGGATCTTGGAATGGCTGAACTAAATTCAAAATAGCATTTGGCTCCAAGAAGCTGTCCGAATCTACAAAAACGACGAGATCGTGTTTGGCCATTGCTACACCATCCACTAAAGCTTTCCGTTTCCCGCCGTTTTTCGGCATTACGTATACTTGTAAACGTTCTTTAATTTTGTATACCTCATCTTCTTGTTCTAGCCTTTCGACTGCTTTCCAGATATTTTCAACCGTGAGATCGGTAGACTGGTCATCTACGACAATTACCTCTAGCTGATCGATTGGATAGTTTTGATTTAGACAACCGAATATCGTTTTATGAATCCATTCTTCTTCATTAAACACTGGAATAATAATGGAAACACCTGGGCGGTAATTTGAATTGATTGGTACATTCCTATAGAATGCACCAAATATATACCGAGTTAGCAAAAATGTAGCTGCAATCAGACTGTAGAAATAAATGAACTTATTAAATTTAAAATAAACTAGACTTTCAAAGCGCATTAATACGATAAAAAATGCCACAAGTAAGAGACTGGCAAGTGTGAAGGTCGTGATAAATCTCCACTTCGTTCGTTGAAAGTAAGAATCCAGCGATTCGACGAATTCGAAGACCATTTTCCAAGTGATTTCGTTATTCGACGTCTTCACTTCTTGCCAAGTAACTGTTCCTCGAATCCTCACCGTGGACTCGTAACCTTCCTCCATCGTCCCTTCAGGAATTTTGAAACGTAAGTTGACGACATCTCCTGCCTTCAGTGAATTCATGGACGGATCGAAGTCTACAATTAGCTCTGTTTTAGATATTTCGATAGCTTTCGTTTTCATTTTGCTACTGCTTTTTTTGTTTCTCATTGTTACATTGAAATTACATGAGTAGGAATCTTTCAACAGACGAATGGTCTCGACCATTTGACCTTCTTCATTTCTTTGCATTATTGGGATATTCGGAAGAAGGGTCGATTCATTAGTGTGTCTAGTTATTGTTTTGGCATTTGATTTTTCTTTCACCATAATTCCACACCTTTCTTATAAACTCCAATACCGTATATTCTGATCTTGAAATTCTTTTTTATTATAAATCCCCTTAACATCTACCAGTAATTGAGTAGTTTCCGTTTCAAACATTCTTTGGAAGTCTTCCAATGTGAGTCCTCTATATGCTTCATGTGGTACAGCTACAATCACTGCGTGCAAGTCTTTGAACTCATCTATGGAAGCAAGTGTAATATTGCATTGTTCCTTTACCGCATGAGGGTCTGCCAGTGGATCTGCGACAATTGGTTCAATTCCATACTCTTTTAATTCATTGATGATATCGAGTACTTTTGTGTTACGAAAGTCAGGGCAATCTTCTTTAAAAGTTAGACCTAATACACCTACTTTGATAGTATTCATATTCACCTTCTGCTGCACAAGAATCTTGAGGATTTGCTGGGAAATATATGCTGCCATCGAATCATTAATATGACGCCCTGCAAGTAATATTTTAGATCGGTATCCGCAGTCCTCTGCTTTATACGTTAAATAATAGGGATCGATTCCTATACAGTGACCGCCTACTAATCCCGGAGAGAATGGTAGGAAGTTCCACTTCGTTTTTGCTGCACGCAATACCGCCTGTGTATCGATCTTCATTTGATTAAACAACATAGAGAGTTCATTCATGAAAGCAATATTAATATCCCGCTGTGCATTTTCGATAACTTTTGCTGCTTCCGCTACTTTGATACATTCCGCCCGGTATACGCCAGCATCGATAATCATTTCATAGACACTTGCGACAGTATTTAGAGTTTCCTCATCACTGCCAGAAACAATTTTAATAATGTTTTCCAGTCTATGGATTTGATCGCCTGGATTAATGCGCTCCGGCGAATAGCCTACTGTAAAATCCGTGCCAAATTTCAAGTTGGATGCGGCTTCGAGTTCAAGAATGCACACTTCCTCTGTAACTCCGGGATATACAGTTGATTCATAAACCACGACTGAACCCTTCTTCATATTTCGTCCTACCACTTGGCTGGCTAACTGGAGAGCTTTTAAGTCGGGAAGGTTTCCAGACTGAATTGGCGTTGGAACTGCCACGACGAAAAACTTGGCGTCTTGCAAGTCCTTTTCATTAGAGGTAAATAGCATGCTCGTATCGCGGACTCGTTCATCTCCAACATCACCTGTCACGTCAATTCCAGCAAATAACTGATCAATCTTCTTTTCGCTAACATCAAAACCAATGACATCAGCCACTTCAGAAAACGCGATAGCTACCGGTAGTCCGACGTAACCTAAACCAACCACTGCAATCTTTTCTTGTTTATACATGATTCGCTCGTATAATGAATTCGTCATTCATACCATCTCCATCTTTTAGTTATTATTCATTCGCATCAATTCTGTCATATGTTTAAATGTGTAGCCTTGTTCGCGTAATGTATGGATAACTTTAGGAAGTGCTTCAATCGTCTGCGTACCATCCAAGATATGAAGTACTATGACACTTCCTTCTCCGCGTTTATTGAGAATACGTTTAACGATCTCATCTGCATCATTTGCTGTATCCCAGTCAAATGGTGTGACATCGTACAATGCAATACTTTTATAACCTGTAGCCATGGCAATTTTCGCTGTGTTTTCATCTATTTCACCAGTTGCAGGTCGAAACAGCATAGTCGGTTTGGCTTGTATCGCTTCAGTAATGACTTGATGCGCTTTAACTAAATCTTCTTGCAGTTCTTCCGGTGTCATTCCAGTTACTACTTGATGACTGTATGAGTGGCTTGCAACTTCATGGCCTTGCTCATAAATAGCGCGTGCTAAGTTTGGATTCTTCTCTACACCTTTACCAATCAAAAAGAAAGTGGAAGGTACTTTCTCCTCTTTCAAGATGTCGAGAATCTTTGATACTGTGTAATCGCTTGCCCAGTCGTCGAATGTCAGTGCAATCACTTTATCTTCTGTAGGGGCATCGTAGAAGATATTTGGTTTAATACCTTTATAGTTTGGATTGATTTTAATTCGATCATAACCTGCAATTTGCTCTAGTGGTTTACGCTTGGTACCTCTATCAACTAGTTCTTTTAGTGGAATTAATTTATAACCTGTTTTTTCAACGGCTTTTGCGATATACGGAATAGCACCAACAATCTCAGGATTAATATCCGTATGCATAGAAATTATTGACCCGCGTGTTATATATCTTTCAATATATTCTCCGATTGATTTCGCTTCCTGCATATCCCCTTCACGCGGGTTGATCGTGTAATTAATAACCGCATCCATACCCAGCTGTGCAGTTATGGCTTGAAGATCCTCATTGTATTCACCTGATCTTGTTCTGACATACCGAGGCGATACACCCGTTTCATTTCGAATTACTTCATTACTGAGTTTGACTTCTTTATACAGTTGCTCATAACTTATATTGCGAAGATCCTTTTGGTTTAGTGTATTATTTTCAATTTCATGACCATGTTCCAAAATCATTTTGGCGATTTCCGGCTCTTCTGCTACCCGTATGCCCGGCAAAAAGAATGTAGCTGGCATATTATTTTCTTCTAGTGCATCCAAAAGTAAAATCATCGTTTTTTTATCCGCCATACCGTTAAAAGTGAGTGATACTTCCTTTCTAGTAGTCCACACATAGGAAAGAACTTCACTTTTCTCCCCCATGTATGGATCTACCTTTTCACTGGCTAAGGCAACAGCGGCTGAATTGCTACTCTTTTTTCCACCAAATAATGGTGAACATCCACCTATCACCAATAAAGAACTAAGAAGTAACAAAAGTGAAGTAGATTTAAATTTTCTAAGACTATAAGATTCTTGATATTCATAACGCATTCTCAACACCTACACTTTCCGTATCATGCTAATTTTTATACCGTTGGACATAATAAATAATTACATGGTGCAGAGTTTGTATGAAGCATTCTAATCGACTCACGCTAATAGGAAATGCTTTTATATTCATTTATAAGTACATTAGATTTACGTTACAAAACTTATAACTATCTTTTCAATGCACTGCTTATCATTCATGCCTAACATGATTAGCACTCCATTGGAACCAGAATATGAACCTAGTAAATACAGACGACTGTAAAACTGCCATTTACATATTCCAAAGTAGTTTTCAATTACAACCAAGTTATTTACTATCTCCTTTCTATTACTTACGCTTGTGTTGTTTTTCTAAACAAATAGAGCAAAAAAACTTTTTGTTTAGCCTTACAACACATATTATGATGTTTTGTTCTTTTTGTCAACACATTTATTTATTAATTCCGCCAACTGTTTTAGTATGAAATACAAAGCAAATTTTTATATTCTTTAGTTATTTTAAATATGTTTGACACTACACAATCAATTATTAAACTTAGGGATATGGAGTATAGTAGTAAATATAAAAAACGTGTAAAATGACTATATAGCATAAAACATGGATTGTTAGTAGTAGATTATATAACCGTCCTTTTAACTTCAATTCACTAGGAATATAGCCTTTCAAAGTTATTTATAGTGTTATTTTATATTTTTTTAGGAATAGTCTTTTTACCTAAAAAAAATAACAGTAATATTTCTGTTATTTATCAATATATAGGTTATGATAGTAGTACATACTCTTTAATAATAATTTACCAATAGCTAAGGAGGGGATATATTTGAATGAATTTGGAATACGCCTACGGAAATTACGTGAACAAAGACAAATGACTTTACGTTATTTAGCAGACCTGGCTAACCTAAGCTACTCCTTCATCGCCTCATTGGAAAAAGGTAGATACAACCCTTCTCGTGAAACGATTTGCGCACTAGCAGCGGCATTAGAGGCAGACAAAAATGAGTTACTAATATTGGCTGGTTACCTGCCTAATGAGACAATAGATCAAGCTATCTCTTCATCAAAAAATAATATGTCGTCTAAAGTACTTGAACTAGAGAATTTATTGCAAGAACAAATATTCTTTAATGGCATAAAGCTATCGGACGCAGATAAAAATGCATTGTTAGCTTTCATGCAAACAATGTATAGTTTGAAAAAATAATCTTTTCACCCAATTTCAATTTTCTTACAATACTCAATAGTATTTTACGTCATTCTACTATATAATAACTGTAGAATGATTTTTCTATTCACGAGTATGCTTGTTGATGCATATAGTATACTTCACGCTTTATCTTTTGAAGACAGTATTTTAATACTTGCTGAATAGATAGATGTTTGCTACCCCTCCTGTCGCTCGAGTCTTCATTCTATTTATTTAGGAGTTGAGCAGTATGCCGGCTTATATGGTTAATGAGTATTATGTTTTTACGTCGTACGAAGAGATGTCTTCTCTTATTCATGATATCATCCACTACTCTCGTCTACCCACACAACAAGACCGACATTCGTTTTCAATACTTACTGGTGATCTAGACACTACCGCACTTAAGTTCCAATCGGACAATGGGCATTGCATTACTGTACGCTACGAAAGCGAAGACGATATTTACTACTCCGTATGATTAGTTAGCCCGCTTCAATTAAATTGAATAGAAATATTTGCTATCTAATCCATGGGCTTTCCGACATGGATTCTTTTGTGTATTGTCGCGGTGATTTAGTATGTTCTAGCTTTTTATAGGAAGTAGATGGTGAAAGTAGATGATTGGCTGCTGCCTGTGGGGTAGATTGGTTGGCGTAATATAATAAGAGAGCGGGTTGCGACGCGAGGTGATAGAAGCGTATCCTGTGGTTTATTGAGCGGGTACGTGGGCTGATAGAGCACTTATCGGTTTTCATTGAGCGGATATGCATAGCCAAAGAAGTGATCAGCTTACTTATTGAGCCAATAAATCAATACCAATGATGGTTCTAAATCAAATGTTGGGGTGGAGTGAATTTAAATCCATCCCTCAACCTAAATGAACGCCAATTTCTTTATACTGTATGTTTAATAAAATTTTCGCCCTAAAGTGATCGAAACGTCTAAAGCCATAGGCATTGCGTTTCATCACTTTTGTTTTATTATT
>NZ_PDYX01000131.1:0-381 GCF_002743265.1 Sporosarcina sp. P29
GGCGATTTTGCCATTCCAGTTTTTAAAATTACCCACATCCACCATACCGTATAACGCATCCGGCATGCTGTTATCGTAATGGTTACGCTGGCGACTGAAGCTCCCGCCAAACATCATCTCATGCTGACGACCAAAAAGGCTGAAATCGCCACGCAGGAAGGCGTCGATGGCATCCTGCTTACGTTCTCCGCGGTTCCAGCCGCCGTAGCCGACCATGCCCGCCCCGGTCTCTTTATCCGGATAGCCGGACATATACATCAGTTTGCTGTCGAAATGGGTTTCCGCATGCATGCCGTTGATGTGCGCTTCCCAGCCGTTGTCAAAACGTTGGGTCAGGTTGGCAAAGATACGGGTGTTGTCTTTATCCGAGTAAGCCCAGTC
>NZ_PDYX01000132.1:0-379 GCF_002743265.1 Sporosarcina sp. P29
CAGTAGCGCAGGCACAACTGCGGGGTAGGCCGTGGCCAGGAGACAACTGGCAGCACTTTGCCAGCTGGCTCCTGGCTGTAGGCAATCCCCCACGTGCCTGCGCGGGTCCAGAAAGCAGACACTCACCAACTTCAGTAAACAACAACCAGCCGAGCAACGACCACAACCAAAAGTGAAAAACACCTGCAGCCGCCTAGTCTTTCCGCCAACCGCGTTTCCAGGTTGGGTAAGATACGCTAATTATCATTCTTAGAACCACAACCAAAATAAATACCACTCAGTAGCGCAGGCACAACTGCGGGGTAGGCCGTGGCCAGGAGACAACTGGCAGCACCACCGCCAGCTGGCTCCTGGCTGGAGGCAATCCCCCACGTGCCTG
>NZ_PDYX01000133.1:0-379 GCF_002743265.1 Sporosarcina sp. P29
ATCATACTTAGAACCACAACCAAAATAACTACCACTCAACAGCGCAGGCACAACTGCGGGGTAGGCCGTGGCCATGAGACAACTGGCGGCACTTTGCCAGCTGGCTCCTGGCAGTAGGCAATCCCCCACGTGCCTGCGCGGGTCCAGAAAGCAGACCTCCACCAACTTCAGTAAACAACAACCAGTCGAGCAACGACCCCAACAAAAGTGCCAAAGACCCGCAGCCGCCTAGTCTTTCCGTCAACCGCGTTTCTAGATTGGGTAAGATACGCAATTTATCATTCTTAGAACCACAACCAAAATAAATAAAACTTAGCAGCGCAGGCACAACTGCGGGGTAGGCCGTGGCCGGGAGACAACTGGCAGCACCACCGCCAGC
>NZ_PDYX01000134.1:0-379 GCF_002743265.1 Sporosarcina sp. P29
GTTCCTGTTCAAGCTGGAAAGCGCGATCGCCAATATTTCGGCATCGAAAGGGGATAAAGAGACCGCGGAACTGTTCCGCCAGAAAGCCAGCGATCGACGCGCCGCGGTGAACCGGTATCTGTGGGATGACGAGAATGGCTGTTACCGTGACTACGACTGGCGCCGCGAGGTCATGGCGCTGTTCTCAGCGGCGAGCATTGTGCCGCTGTACGTTGGCATGGCGACCCACGAGCAGGCTGAACGCTTGTCTGATGCGGTAAAAGCACGTCTGCTGACGCCGGGCGGGATTCTGGCCACCGAGTACGAGACCGGCGAGCAGTGGGATAAACCCAACGGCTGGGCACCGCTGCAGTGGATGGCGATTCAGGGCTTCAAACAG
>NZ_PDYX01000135.1:0-377 GCF_002743265.1 Sporosarcina sp. P29
CCATTCACGTCAGAGAAGACGTTGCTGGCAAACACGTCGCCTTCCAGGCCGTTTGCAGCAAGCGTTGCGCGGCTTGCTTCAACCGCCGGGGCGCTCACATCGCACAGGGTTAAGCGCACTTTTGGCGAATGGCTCGCCAGTACGGTCGCCAGTACACCCGCGCCACAGCCGACATCCAGCACTTTGCCTTTCGTATGCGGCGTCAGGGTGGAGAGCAGCAGCTGGCTGCCCACGTCCAGACCGTCGCGGCTGAAGACGCCTGGCAGAGTTTTAATGGTCAGACCGTCAAGCTGATACTCATCCCAGAATTTCTCAGCGTCAAAGGTCGCCTGTTTTTCCAGACGGCCGTGATACAGGCCACAGCGACGGGCGCTGTC
>NZ_PDYX01000136.1:0-377 GCF_002743265.1 Sporosarcina sp. P29
CAACCTGCTTGCTGACGGTCGTCAGTCGAAATGCCACTACCCACTCGATGATGCCGGGAGGCCAACACTATGAGTACGCAACAGGCCACCACGCAACAGGCCACCACGCAACAACCGCTGTTGCAGGCTATCGACCTGAAAAAATACTATCCGGTGAAGAAGGGGCTGTTTGCGCCTGAACGCCTGGTGAAAGCGCTGGATGGCGTATCCTTTACCCTTGAACGCGGCAAAACGCTGGCGGTGGTCGGTGAGTCAGGCTGTGGCAAATCGACGCTGGGTCGTTTGCTGACGATGATTGAAGTCCCCACCGGCGGTGAGCTCTATTATCAGGGACAGGACCTGCTCAAGCACGATCCGCAGGCGCAGAAACTGCGCCG
>NZ_PDYX01000137.1:0-373 GCF_002743265.1 Sporosarcina sp. P29
CCTGCTGGAGTTTGTGCGTGGGTTTAACACGCAGAAAGTCTTCTCGGGTCTGGAAGTGGCCTATCGCGGTATGGCGGATGCGTTTGCAGGAGTCGTTATGCTGCTGGTTGCAGCAGGCGTCTTCGCCCAGGGTCTGAGCACCATCGGCTTTATTCAGAGCCTGATTTCCATCGCCACCTCGTTCGGCTCGGCCAGTATTATCCTGATGCTGGTTCTGGTGGTGCTGACCATGCTCGCCGCCATGACCACCGGTTCCGGTAACGCGCCGTTCTACGCCTTCGTTGAGATGATCCCGAAACTGGCTCACTCCTCAGGCATTAACCCGGCCTATCTCTCCATCCCCATGCTGCAGGCGTCAAACCTCGGTCGCACC
>NZ_PDYX01000138.1:0-371 GCF_002743265.1 Sporosarcina sp. P29
AGCGGGAAATCAAAAATTGTCGGAAGCATGGCCGGAGCGATGCAGATAAAGCCCTGCGGTTTACCCGCCGCATGCATGGCCTGTGATAATGCTTTTAAATGCGGATCAACCTGACACCCGGCGCCTTGCGTGGCAAACGTGCTGAGATTTTTAGCCGCCCCAAACCCACCCGGCACAATTAACGCATCAAGCTCTGCGGCGTCCGCCTGAATCAGAGGATGAATATCGCCACGCGCAATACGCGCGGCTTCAATCAGGACGTTACGGGTTTCCGCCATCGGCTCCCCGGTCAGATGATTAATGACATCAGCCTGATTTTTGTCTGGCGCGAAGCAAATGACTTCAGCCCCCTCTCTTGCCAGGGCCAGCAA
>NZ_PDYX01000139.1:0-369 GCF_002743265.1 Sporosarcina sp. P29
CAAAGCGGACATGGATGCGGAAACGGCACCTAAACTGCTGCGTCTGATCGACATGCTCGAAGACTGCGACGACGTGCAGGAAGTGTATCATAACGGTGAAATCTCTGATGAGGTTGCAGCGACTCTCTGATGAGAGCGTATAAACCGTTTACGGGAGACGCGTGATGTCGATTATCCTCGGGATTGACCCCGGCTCGCGCGTCACCGGTTATGGCGTCATCCGGCAGGTTGGGCGCCAGTTAACCTACCTTGGCAGCGGCTGTATTCGGACCAAAGTGGACGATCTGCCGTCGCGCCTGAAGCTAATCTATGCTGGCGTGTCGGAGATCATCACCCAGTTTCAGCCCGACTTTTTTGCCATCGAGCAGG
>NZ_PDYX01000015.1:0-70896 GCF_002743265.1 Sporosarcina sp. P29
CAAACCCAAACCCAAACCCAAACCCAAACCCAAACCCAAACCCAAACCCAAACCCAAACCCAAACCCAAACCCAAACCCAAACCCAAACCCAAACCCAAACCCAAACCCAAACCCAAACCCAAACCCAAACCCACAGTAAACAAATAAGCAACTACTTACTAAAATATTTCCATCGCTATGGATTTGAAGTTTCAATTCGTGCTTTTTGTATCTGTCTATATTTTACAATACTACTCAACCTTTCATACTATTTCAATGCCTTTTCAAAGTCCTTTAATAAATAATGGTTCAGCATTTTTCTGAACATGCCATTTGTGCAAGTGGAGGAAGTCTCTTTCATATAACGTAACCACACTTTTTAATTCAGCTATCATTGTCTAATTAATAATTAATTAAATATTGCTATAATTATCTAAATTTTCAAATAGGGTGTATACTAGAGAAGTAATACAGAAAAGTTAATAAATAGAAAAAAGAAAGCAGTCTTTTTTGGTAGAAACTTGTCTTCATTTTAATGAGGGAAAATGTATTCTAAAAAACCTTATAATAGACTCTTTGTAAACACTCTTGAAGGTTTATATAAAATGGGCCCGTAACTATGAAATTGATGAATCTTTATATCAAATCATTGGAGGGAACTTTATGAACATAACAGTAGTAGGAGCAGGGCACGGAGGTACAACCATTGCAGCAGATTTAAAAATGAAAGGTCACTTGGTCACCTTATTGAAAACGTCCAAGGGGCTGCATACTGAACATTTCGACCATATTGCGCGAAATAAAGGCGAAATCACATTACTAGATCATTCTGTAGAAACTACTGTGCATCTCGATTTAGTCACGACGGATGTACAATTGGCTATTACAAATGCTGAAATTATTATTATATATGTGCAAACAAATTACCATGAGGACGTAATCAAACGTATTATTCCATTCATGAATGAAGATCAAATTGTGTTGCTGGAACCAGGTTACTTATCTACTGCCTATTTCTTAAAACACGAAAAAGAGAAAAGTTTCACTATAGTGGAAGCACAAAGTTCTCCAATTGATTGTCGAATTGTAGAACCTGGGAAAGTAAAAGTTTTATTCAAGAATGTGCGAAATCCTGTAGCGATATTTACTAATTGCAATGAAAAAGTAATACAGGAGAAGCTGAACACATTAGAATATAACTTTGTTTATCTGAATTCGATTATCGAAGCAGCTCTTCATAATCCTAATTTAATTGTTCATACAATCGGTGGAATTATGAGTATTCCTCGCATTGAACATACAAAAGGCGATTATTGGATGTATAAAGAAGTATTTACACCGCATGTTTGGAACATCGTCAACAGTTTAGACGATGAAAAGATGAATGTTCTTGAGGCAATTGGGGCAGAAAGATTACCTTATGTGGAAGCGTGTAGGTACCGTAATTCTGAAGATCTAACTATTGATGCGAAAGAAGCGTTTCTGACGTATGCAAAGAACAGTTCGCCAGAAGGTCCGCTTGTAGCAGATTCCCGATTTATTACAGAAGACGTACCCGAAGGCTTAGTTTTATTAGAATCTCTTGGACAAATGTTGGGTATTAAAACACCTACTTGCAGTAGCTTGATCGATATCGCTTCTGCAGCGTTAAACGTAGACTTCAGAAAGAACGCCAGAACGGTGGAGTTACTTGGCAAGGGAAATCTGGAGAAAATAATTGGTTTTACGAATCATGACTTTATGATACCAGCGTAAGAAACTGCCAAATACACAAATTCAAATGGTAAAGACCCCCTTACAATTCTGTGAGGGGGTCTTTAAATGGATGTATACTGTTTTCCTAGCGAGCGTAGCATTGACGAATAGAAAAAAGTATCTGTACGTTGATCCACATTAAAAATACTTACTATACAAGTCATGGCGTAGTTTCCCGCTCAAGTGCGCATAAATTCGTGTAGTTTCACTTTTTTCGTGTCCGAGTAAACTTTGGATTACTTCAAGCGGGGCACCGTTGTTAATCAGATGCGTAGCATAACTATGCCGTAACTGATGAGGGTGTATACATTTATTAATACCTGAGCGTTTCGATACACGCTTGAGAGTATAACGCAGTGTATCGATGCTCATACGTTTCTTCGGATTCCGCTCGGTGACGAATAGGCAGGGGTCTTGATCGTCGCGTTCTTCTAAATATCGTTTTAGCCAAATCGCACACCGTACATTGAAATACACTTCGCGTTCTTTGTCGCCTTTACCGAGCACGATGACCGAGTTGCCGATGAAATCAATATCTCGCCGATTGAGTGTAGCTACTTCTCCTATACGGCAACCGGTTGAATAGAAAAACTCGAATAAGGCTTTCTCCATCGAGGTGTCGCAGGCTTCGCGTAAATGTTCTATTTCATGTTTGGAAAGGAACTTTGGAATGCGTTGACCCATTTTAGGCTCTTTTAATTTAGACGCTGGATTTTTCGCCATAAATCCTTCTTCATGTGTCCATTTGAATAATGATCGGATGAATCGAACACGGTGTCCGAGACTCGAAGGTTTTAAGTGACTGCCGCATTCGATTAGATAGGTTTTCAGTTCGTCCGTCGTGATATCCTCCATCGATACATCACCGACAAATCGTTTCAACATATCGCATTGATAACTGTACATTTTCAGTGTCAGAGGAGAATATCCTTCAATGCGTTTATCTGCTTCATATTTTGTCCAAGCTTCGCAAATCAACATCCTATTCACACTCCCATATTAGCAATCTAGTAGTAGCCAGTATGTCCGTATGAAAGAATTTTATTCATTGAGAGAGTGTAGATGTTTACATAGTTTAGCGACCCGATCGCAAATACTCTTCATCCACGAGTGGTTTTCCTTCCGCGTCGACGAGGACTGTCATTCCAAGACCGTAGCCTTGTGCTTGCGACATATAAAGCACGCCCGTTTCATTGTCACGTATCACTTGGAATTGCATCAATTTCCCTTGTTTCTCGATAATTTCAAAACGTTTTTTATCCATAGCAGACCCTCCTTTGTATTAGTATTACTATACCGTCGGCTATTTGATTATTCAAAATTCTTTTAACGCCTAATAAGTAATGTAATAATCTAAAGAGCATTTGAAACTATTTCTATAATTCTTCGTCTGTACGGCACATGACTAGACTACGGAGAGGATGAAGTCGAATGAAGAATATAATCATAGCGATACTCGGTGCGATTTTGCTAGTATGCGGTTTGCCTGTATCAAGTGCAGCAGCAGACAAAGCGAAATTTCCGGATGTTCCAGATTCGAAGCATTTCGCGAAAGCGGTGAATGACTTGGCGTCACGTCATATAATTGGAGGCTATCCAGACGGAACTTTCCGTCCTAGCGAGTCCATTACGAGAGGGCAGGCGGCTGCCATTATCGTGAAGATGACGAAACTTCCCACTACGCATATAAAAGATCCAAAATTCAAAGACGTTTCGACTGCAAATGGTTACTATAAGGCGATTGCGGCATTAGCGCAAAAAGGAGTCATCAACGGCTATGGTGACGGACGATTCGGGCCGAACGATTCGATTACGCGCGCGCAAATGGCTTCGATCATCATCAAAGCGTTCGAATTGCCGTTGTATCGCGATCCGGATTATGGATTTAAAGACGTTGTGCATAAAAACGGCCATAGAGATGGGATTTATAGTTTGTATCAACTCGGGCTGACAACGGGAACTTCACCTACCACATTTAGTCCGAATGCTTCCATTACGAGAGGTCAAGCAGCGAAATTACTGAAAGCGGCAGAAGATGTGAAGCCAGGGATTTTGACGATCCGTGCGAAAGATTTTAAATGGAAGAGATTCAACGACGTCAGCAAAACGAACTCGGATATAGTTGATATTGTGGGAGACAGTGAAATACCGAGTCAAGTCAATTTAAAAACGAAGATTCATATTGTGCCGAAGAAAGAAGGAACGGCGACACTGACATTTTCAGGAGTAGCTTCATCCGATACAGATGATCAAAACTACAGAAAATACTATGTGCATGTTAAAAAGGTCAATGGTGCATGGGATATTTCATTGGAAGAGACAACTGATATCTATTCAACGCCAGCACAACTATGGAAGCATTATGAAAGAAGAGAAAACAACGAGGCATTCATAGATGCAGAGTCGATTTCTTTATCTACAGAACTAGGTGAACTGGTGAATGAACGTGTGGAATTTGAACGATGCGAAAATTCCACGCTTCAATATTGCCATGTGATCTATTTTGATCAACCAGGGACATTCATTGCGACAGTCAAGTATGAGGGTGGCGAAGTAATGCGTTATTACGTAACGTCTACTGAGCACAAAGATCAATTTTATTATTACACGCATATCACGCCGATCAAGCCGAATGAAGTGTTGCAGATTTGGGATGGTGCTATTCTCGGCAAGCATGTGTTGCCTAAGGGGAGTGAGGAAATTGCGACCGTCACCCGAGATCCGGGAACGAATGTGTTCCGCATAACGCCGAAAAAAACAGGAGAATTTTTTGTGGGTTTCCCGGATAGTAAAGTGGCACCGGGTAGCCATAGGGTTTACTACGGTATGACGGTCCGAGTGAGTAAATTGGGGAGTTATCTACATGTAGATGCGGTTGTTAGTGAAGAAGATGATATGGTGTTTGATTAATTGAATAGATATACGAAGAGCAGGCATGCAGTACATGTCTGCTTTTTGGTACGAAAAAAATGTCTTCAGTAGGCTCGACATATGCTACACTACAATCAATAACAAGCTCTAACTCAAACTAAGGGAGGGCATGCAGATGAATGTGATTGAGATGAATCAAGTGACGAAAACTTTCGGTAAGCATCAGGCGTTAGATGGACTGGATTTAACTGTGAAGAACGGTGAAGTGTTTGGCTTCATCGGACCGAATGGCGCAGGGAAGTCGACGGCAATTCGGGTTCTACTTGGTATGCTTCGTGCTACTGAGGGAACGGCAACGATTTTCGGCAAGGATGTATGGCGAGACGCAGTGGATATTCATCGACGTGTTGCGTATGTGCCGGGAGACGTGAATTTGTGGCCGCAACTAACGGGTGGCGAGGTGATTGATTTATTCGCGAGTTTGCAAGGGAATGTACATCAACAACGGCGTGAAGAGTTACTTGCGCGTTTTCAGTTGGATCCGACGAAGAAGTGCCGAACATATTCGAAAGGAAATCGACAAAAAGTCGCTTTAGTGGCGGCGTTTGCTTCCGACGCGGAATTGTTTTTGCTAGATGAACCGACGTCTGGACTCGATCCTCTAATGGAGAAAGTATTTCAGCAATGTGTCGCGGAAGTGAAAGCGGAAGGGAAGACAGTGTTGCTGTCGAGCCATATTTTGTCGGAAGTCGAGAGGCTTTGCGATCGCGTGGGAATTATTCGTCAAGGACGTCTGATTGAGTGCGGTACGTTGGATGAACTACGACATTTGACGCGGATGCAGCTAACGGTGGAAACAAGAATTCCGATTGAGTCGCTCGCTTCGTGGCAAGGTGTCCATGATGTAGTACCGACAGAAGCCGGCTGGACGTTTCACGCGGATGCAGATGAAATGGAAGCGATTATGCACAAGTTAAGCGCATACGGTATACGGAAGATCGAAAGTGCGCCGCCTACGCTTGAAGATCTATTCATGCGGCATTATGAAGAAAACGTAGAAAGTAGGGACGTGTGATGAAGGGGGCCCTATTTGCAGGTGTTCTTCGTCTATCCCGATTTATAATCCGGCAAGATCGCATGCGCTATATGTGGTGGCTCGTTGGTATCACCGCCATGACGCTTGTTGTACCGCCTGCTTTCAAGGAATTGTATCCGACCGAGCAAGATCGTAATCTACTGGCGGAAACGATGAAAAATCCCGCGATGGAGGCAATGGTAGGTCCTGGAGATCTAGCAAATTACACGCTGGGCGCTATGGTTTCACATCAGATGTTGTTGATGACTGCCATTGCAGTTGCCATCATGAATATTTTATTGATGGTGCGCCATACGCGAGCTGAGGAAGAAGAGGGGCAGGCGGAATTACTGCGTTCGTTACCCGTTGCTCGACATTCGCAACTAACGGCTTCGATGCTTACGCTATGCGGTGTCAATTTGCTACTCGCGTTGCTAATCGGTGTCGGATTATATAGTCTTTCATTCGACAGTATGGGATTAGCTGGATCACTTATTTACGGTGCATCGCTTGGTGCGATCGGCTTGTTTTTTGCAGGTGTGACAGCGGTTTGCGCACAACTCTCGGAAAGTTCGCGGGGTGCGGTAGGTCTATCGTTTACCGTGATGATCGGCTGTTATGTATTGCGATCAGTTACTGAGTGGATTCCACCGTTTGGCTGGCTTACGCAGGTTCAGCCGTACAGTGACAACAACTGGGTGCCAGTAGGTGGATTACTGGTCGTAAGTCTTTTAGCGTTCGCACTAGCCGTCATACTGCAGGGAAAACGCGATATCGGCTCGGGCTATCTTCCGTCAAGAAGTGGACGCGCGCATGCTTCGGTTATATTGCGCCATCCGATCGGACTTGCTTGGCGACTGCAAAGAACCGCGTTCATTTCTTGGTCGGTTGGCATGCTAGTGCTCGGGTTGTCTTACGGTTCCGTCCTAGGCGATTTAGATTCATTTTTTAAAGATAATGAAATGCTTGCTGCAATGATTGTAGCGGATGAAAACAGTTCATTGACTGCCCAGTTCTTGCCCATGTTGATGGCGGTACTCGCATTTATCAGTACAATTCCTGCATTGCTTTCTATCCATAAAATAGTGGGCGAGGAACGGAAATCGCGTGTTGATAATGTGCTAGGTCGCGCAGTTTCGAGAAATAAGTTACTAGCTTCTTACTTGGTGTTGGCATTGTGCACTGGATTTATGATGTTGAGCTTCTCGGCACTCGGTTTATGGTTAGCCGGCACTACATCGATGGATGAACCTTTTACGTTCGTAACTGTATGGCAAGCTAGTATCGTTCATTTTCCTGCTGTAGTCGTGATGATTGCAATTAGCACATGTTTAATCGGCATCGCACAAAAGGCGACGGGCTTCGTTTGGCTCTATTTATTTTACGGATTCCTAACGCTGTATTTAGGTGGCTTGTTTCAGTTTCCGAAATGGATGGAAAAGCTTTCGCCGTTTGGCTTTGTTTCCAAGTTGCCGATTGAAGATATGAACTGGCTGCATGCGGGGGGATTGGTGGCAGTAGCAGGTGTTTTGCTTATTTTCGGTTTTCATCGCTATAATGCACGGGATATAGAAGGATAAGTAATCGTCTACTAATGATGAAATTTACTTCCAATTTTGACTAATTTAGCACAAATTGAAACTAGCACTAGTTTTATTGAAAGGAATTGTGGAAAATGATTTCCTGAAATAATAATTAGTGCTATTATGAGTGAGGTTTGGTTGGATTTTCAGGAGGTTGTCATGAGTATACATCAAAATCAAGAAACAAAAATAGTTAACGCAGACCCCTCTGCAATAGGCTTGTTCGGTTTGGCGATGGTAACACTCGTCGCGTCGTCACAAAAACTGGGCATTACGACAGATGTTTCATTTGTTATCCCTTGGGCGATACTTCTAGGTGGTTTCGCTCAATTATTTGCTTGCGTGATCGATACGAAGCGTAATAACACATTCGGTGCTACGGCATTCGGTGCATACGGACTTTTCTGGCTGGCAGTTGCAGCTTCTTGGATGATGCAACGAGGGATCTTCGGAGAAACACTGGCAGCAGGAGTGGATCCGCATCAATTAGGCTTCGCATTCGTCGGCTATCTAATTCTGACGCTATTTTTGACGATCGGTGCCATGGAAACACATAAGGTCTTATTTTCTATATTTTTCTTCATCAACTTTCTGTTTATCGGCTTGGCGCTCGATAGTTTCGGCTTGTTCGGTGCATTCCCTCAGCAATTGGCGGCCTACTCAGAAATGATTATTTCATTGCTATCGTTCTACGGAGCGGGTGCAGCAGTTCTAAACGAACATTTCGGCAGAGAATTCATACCGGTAGGAAAGCCGTTTGGCATCTTCAAGAAATCGGATGAAGCGAAGGCACCATCGGCACGTTCTGTGAAAACAAGTAAGGACTTAAAAGTAAAAAACACGTTTAGCTAAACAATATCCAACCAGACACCAGTACATTTATACAAGATATATTCCACACAAAAAGCATCTACGTTTACGCAGATGCTTTTTGTGTGGATTTTCTCTATTAAACCGTTTCTTTACGTGTCTTACTTTCAACTAGTAAACCGCCGTCGCCTTTAAGATAGTCGATCATACCTTCTGCAGCGCGGTAAGCAAATGCACCAATAGTTTCAGTTGGATTGGAGTTACCAAAGTGTGGGAATGAAGAGCCGCCGACAACAAATACGTTTTCCATATCCCATACTTGTGAATACGTGTTAACAGCTGAGGTTTCTGGATCTTCACCCATGATCACACCGCCTGCTGCGTGTGTATTGACGCTTGAAGAAGTCATTTCTGCATCGTCTGCTACAGGTGGAGTGTTAACAATATCGGCACCCATTGCTTCCGCGATGTCTGCACATTTTTCCGCAATCATCTTGGCCATATTGCGTTCTTGATCCGTAAACTTCGCTGTGATTCTAAGAAGAGGATCGCCATATATGTCTTTATACGTTGGATCTAAGTCCATATAGTTATGAGTATGCGGCATAGTGCCTTGCATCCCACCAATATTTAAATAACGGTGCGCATAATGAACGGATTTTTCTTTAAACTCTTTACCCCAATATGGTGTGCCTTGTGGAACACGGTTATTGGCAATGGCTGCAGCACCATCTTGGAAAATACTAATATTAAATCCGTGAAGGAAGTCTGTATCTGTATTATCGATATGGTCCCCATTGAAATCATCAATTACAGAACCTAGTGCGCCAGCTCCTGCAAATGTATTGAATTTCTTTTCTTCAAAAAAGGCAGTGGCTGAATTTCCACCGATTCCCGTGTAATGGGAAGTGAAACTTTTACCGATTACGCCTTTACCAGTTTCGGGATTGTAGGGCTCACCGATTCCAGATAACATCATTAATCGATTGTTTCCGGAGAAGAAGGCTGCCGATACAACCAAGTCTGCCGGTTGTTCAAATTCTTCAAGTGTCAATGGATCTACGTACAATACACCTGTCGCTTTTTTGCCGTCATGAAGAATTCGTTTAACGTGTGCGTTGTTACGTAATTCGAAGTTCCCTGTTTTTTGTGCTGTCTTCAGAACCGTTACGATCGGGTCGGCTTTCGCCGCAAAGTCACAGCCGTACATGGAACAAAATGCACAAAATACACACGCATTAATCGTTTCACCATCTGGATTGACATATTGTTGTGAGATCGTTGCAGCGGGCATACGGAATGGATGGTAGCCTAGTTTCTCCGTAGCTTCTGTAAACAATCGAATAGCAGGTGATTCTTTCATTGGCGGATTTGGATAGGCATCAGAACGTGGCGGTCCTAAAGGATTCACTTCACCAGAAATTCCAGCCGTTTTTTCCCACTTATCATAGTAGGGTTCCATATCATCGTACGTAACACCCCAGTCTTGTACGATCATATCTTTTGGAATACGCTCTTCACCATACTTTTCAATGATTTTAGTGCGAATTTCAAAATCAAATGGAAGCCAACGATATGACCAGCCTGACCAGTGAACCGATGTGCCGCCTGTACCTTCATCATAAATCGGGTAGCCATTATGTTTACGCATCGGAATCGCGTCATCTCCGACATTATTTCTAAAAGTCATCGTTTGTTTCGTTAAGTCTTGCGCTAATTCATGACGCTTTGTATAACGAAGTTCATCTTTTGAACCAATGAAATCTTTCGTGCTTCGCTCTTTACCTCGCTCTAAACAGACAACTTTATAGCCCGCTTTACTCAGTTCAGCGGAAGCTATTCCTCCAGCCCAACCACTTCCAATGACGACTACGTCCACTTTATCTAATTTTTCAGCCATGTAAGTAACCCCTTATATTACGATTTTTGTTGATAACTTGTTAGACTCATTGGATCACGTTGAACGAATTCATCTTTTTCAATGATATCAGCGTAGGAAGGTACAGCCCCTGGGAACTCTTGCATTTTCCAGCCAGCCATATTGCGATTACCACCGTAAAGTGGATCAGAATAAGCGCCTTCCATCGTCAGTTCACGAAGCAATCCGAAGAAACCAGCAGAACTCACGCCACGTAATTTCACTTTAGAACTCTCAAAGTCTTGCATAATCTCAATTTGCTGATCTTCTTCAGCTTTATCAAATGTAACGTCGAAACGTTTTTTACTTTCGTCATTCATTTTCCGAAGTCCTGTTACCATAATCTGGCCTCTGTTCAAACTCGATTGATCAACCGGTGGATCTACAACTGTAAATGGACCTTGTCTGTAATCGGTTCCATTTATCCCCCAAATGCCCGCCATTTGTTTATCAATAAAATACGGAACACCTAATTCAATTGCTCCTGGACCACTTGCGCCTTCAGGTAGTATGCGTTCAGTAGCTTGTTCAAGAACAACAAAGTCCTCGTATCTTTCAAAGAACATGCGCGCTTGTGTAGGCTCCGCTGTTTTCTTCTCCTCTTTTACGGGCGTGCTATTTTCTGATTTAAATTGGTTAGTTAATAGTCCACCTAGTAAAGAACCACCTGCAACTCCTCCGACGATCATACCGGAATTTTTCATAAATCGACGACGACTAGTATCCGGTGCTTGTGAAGCTTTGGATTCGCCTGGCTTCAACCCTTTTTCATCGGCCATTTTCCATCCCCCTAGTTTTAAAACGATTAGCTAGCAATTTGACAATACTATCCACAATGCGACATTTTGTCAATGGCTCGTGGTCATCAGGAGTGAAAGATGGCAACCCCTATTCGCTAGGAATCGTGAAAATACAATCTGAGATCAGTCAATAATGAATGGAAGTTTATTCAACGGATGGAAGTAAAAAGATGCAACAAAGATCTAAAAAAGTATAGACTAGATGGGATAGTTTTTTTGTCGAATAAAAGTGTCTATGTTTTCAGGTAATTTATTGGTAATATAAGTGTAGATAGTTTTATAGTCTGCTAACTACAGGAGGAGTGGAAAAGTATGAAAAAATCCGTACGAGTTCTACTATGGACGGCATTCGCGCTAGTATTATCGTTTGTTTTTGCAGATTTAAACGAAGCTTCAGCAAAAGACTTTAAAGATGTATCAAAGAAGCATCCGAACTACACCGCGATTCAAGAAATGCAGAAAGCGGGTTATATCAATGGTTATCCAGACGGAACATTCCGTCCAAGTGAACCAGTGAGTCGCAAGCACGTAGCGTCTTTGCTCGATCAAGTGTTGAAGTTTCCGCAGCCACCTACCGATAAATTGGTCTTTTCCGACGTGCCGAAAAACCATATGTATTATAAACCGATCATGAAGTTATACAACAAGGGGATCGTCAGTGGGGGACTCGACAAGAAATTTAATCCGAATGCGTCCATCACACGAATCCAGATGGCGAAGATGCTAGATTTGGCGTTTGAGTTCAATATGAAGGAACCAGCCCAGTTTGAAGATCTCAGCTTCTTGCATTGGGGATACGTACATGCCAGTGCGTTGTATTCTAACGGCGTAACAAAAGGGGATCACGGAAAGTTTCTTCCCAATCAATCCGTTACACGTGCGCATTATTCAGAGTTTTTGTATCGTGCAATGAAAGTGGGGAAAACACCTTCCGGCAGTGTAGTCAGCAAAGAAAAAGCGGTCGATTTGACTATGCGCCTTCCTAATGTAATCGAGGGAATCCGCGTCCAAGGGAAAATGGATAAACAATCATACAGTCAACTGCGTTCAAAACAACTACCGTACGCTACAAAAGCATTTGTGGACGGCTTATTGAAAGAAGATTACCCAAGTGTTTGTACACATTGCGATTCGTTTTTATTTCCTGGTTTAACAATCGAACCTTCCATGCGTTTTGACTATACACAACCAGACGCCAACACACTTCGTATCCATACCGTTTCATTTAGTAATCTTTTAGTAGGTGGCGGCTTTGTTGACTACGTGTTTAAGAAAGAATCAGGTAGTTGGAAGATGGATGATTTTTCCGGCGCTGCTGTCGGGAAAAAGAATTTTGAGCTGACAAGACAAGAAGCCGAGCGTGTGGTGAAATTGAATTATGCCTATTCTTCAAAGGTTAAAATAACATATGTTTCACAAACTAAAGAAACAGGAGAAGACCCTGTTACGAAAGAGAAGTATTCATTTACGCAGTACAAATTTAATGTAGACTCCGAAAATGGCCGTGAGACGATTCGGGTTAATTCAGACGATGGCTATGCTTACTAATAAGCAGTCATAATATAACCATTAAAGCGCTCTGCCGTTTTGGCAGAGCGCTTTAATGAGCGGTTGAAGAAGTGGATAGAGCGGAGATACGGATGCATAGAGCGGTCGTGAGGCGGGATAGAGCGTTAACACGTCCAGATAGAGCGAATACGTAGTGTCATAGAGCGCTTCAGGGTGTTTAATGAGCGGATAATGAAATAAAACCTCTTAGAGACACGAAAAAAGCGTCCCACTTTGTAAAGTGGGACGCTTTTTCATATTTATTACGATGCATCTGCATCCGGTACTAGTCGTTTTTCCGTTTTCATGACAATGAAAATACTTGCTTCATATAAAGCGATCATTGGAATGAGGATGATCAACTGGCTTAAGAAATCAGGAGGGGTGATTAACGCAGACACTACACCGAGCGTTACGTATGACCACTTTCTCACTTTTTTCATAGTTTCAGATGTCAGAATACCGATAGCGGACAGGAATAGTGCGACGATCGGAAGCTCAAACAGCAAGCCGATTGGCATCGTCGTCATTAATAGAAAACGTGCATATTCCTTTGCCGTAATCATGACATCGAAATTCATCTTACCGAGCTTCACTAAGAAGTTATAGCTCAGTGGATTGACTACGTAATAACCGAACGCGAGACCGCCAACGAACAGGATTAGGATTGCAGGGGAGTACAGACTTAAGAAACGTCCTTCTTTCTGCGTCAGACCCGGTTTGACGAACTGCCAGAGGAAATGACAGACGAACGGGACAGATAAACCAAACGCCATCGCAGCGGAAATTGTTGTATAGAACGAAATGACTTCAAGCGGACTTAGGACGATCAGTGTATAGCCCCGTGTAACGTACGGGAACCACAGATTGATCGTACTGAAGACAGCAATGAAGAAAATCAAGAACACCACTGCACTTTTGATAAGCTGCTTACGAAGGTCCGTGAGATGTTCGATTAATGCAGGATCTGCATCAGCCTTCTCATCTTTTGGTTCTTCTGGCGGTGGCATTCTAGGTTCTTCCGGTTGTGGTTCGGGTTTCAGCTTTTCAGGCACAGCCTGCTGTTCAGTGGAAGAAGTCTCCGCAGAGTGATCGGGTAGCGCAGCTTCTTCATCTTTTGCTTTTTTATCTAACGGGCTAAGGATTTTACGGTTGTGATCACTATACGGATCCATCTTGTCACCTACTTATTCATATCTTTTTTGTCTGTTTCAATTGCCTTTGGAGGCGTAACAGTTGTCTTGTCTTTCTCTTCATCATCGCCCATAATATCTTTTGTAGCTTTTTTGAACTCTGCTAAAGTTTTACCGACTGCTGAGCCGACTTCAGGCAATTTACGAGGTCCGAAAAGAATCAAGATAATTACTAGGATAATAATGAGCCCAGGTACACCGATTGCTGCTATATTCATCATCCATCCATCCTTTCCTATTAATTTATACGAGTGATCCGCCTTGTTTACGGTATTTCTGAATGCCTTCCGCAGTACGGTAGGCAAGTGCACCGACTGTTGCAGTAGGGTTGTACCACTATTATGAGTGAAATTGCTTGCACTCACAACAAATAAGTTTTCCACATTGAATGAAGTCTAGACCACTATAGTCGAAATTATCCCCAGTGGAATTATTAATTGTCACACTGGGAGGCTTGAGGCCATGAACGTATTCGTTGTAGTATTATAAATCCTTCGACAATTTCATTAAACAAAATCGAAATTTGTCGAAAGTGTAACAATCTTTTCATGCTACCAAACTTCGTACAATAGGTCAAATGGTGTTTTCGTGAGAAGTCTATTTCTTAGAGATGATGAATACAAAGACTTTTATAACGTAAAAATTCTAAAGCTACAAAATATTAAAAATATAGTTAAATTATTCGCAATATTGCGAAAATAAGTATATACGAATCATTTGAAACTTGGTAGAATATTAATAACAAGTAACCCACAGCCGACAAAATAACTCACTGAGGAGGAAAGATTATGAACAAGACTAGTCGGATTTTCGTTTGGACGGTACTGCTCGTTATGCTTTCATTTGTATCATTTGGTTCCACGCAAGCGGCAACGAAGGAATTCAAGGATGTGTCGAAGAATCACCCGAACTATGAAGCAATCCAATATTTACAGGATCAAGGCTTTATAGGGGGCTATCCAGACGACACGTTCCGGCCACAGGAACAGATCTCACGTAAACACGTGGCGAAGTTGTTGGATCAAGCACTGAAACTACCACAAGCGACAACGGCAGTGACGTATTATGATGTACCGAAGAATCATCCATACTATAGCTCCATCATGAAATTGACTGCAGCTGGTATCTTTAGTGGCGGTATGGATGGCTACTTCAACCCGGAGGCACCGATCACACGCATTCAGATGGCGAAAGTACTCGATATCGCATTTGATTTGTATATGACGAAACAAAATTCATTTTACGATGTGTATATTGAGCATTGGGGCTACACACACGCCAATGCGTTAAAAGCAAGTGGTGTTTCGAGCGGTTATCCTGACGGTGAATTTAAGCCGAATGAACCCGTTACGCGCGCGCACTATGCACAGTTCTTATACGCATCCATCAAGGTCAAGGAAGCTCGACCAGCGACTGATAAAGTAACAAAAGGCAAAGCGTGGGATCTCGTCAATCGCAGAACGTTTGAACTGGAGAAGACTATGCGTGATGCACGCATGTATCAGTGGGGATATTCGGATATTACGTCTACTCTACGTATGAGTGCGACAAAAGCATTTGTAGATGGCAATCTGAAAGGTTACTATAATCCTAAATGCGAGGACTGCTACGTTAACGTCTTGCCATTTATTAATAATGAGCCGTTGGTACGGTTCGAGTTTACACAACCCGATTCCAATACACTGAATGTAAACACAGTGGAATTCCAAAATGGTTATTCGGTTGGCGGGTTTGTAGCCTATCAATTTAAAAAACAAGACAACAAATGGAAGATGAATTCATTACAGTATACAAAGGTTGGGACAAAGAACTTCCAGCTGACGATCAATGAAGCCAAAAAAGTATTGGAAGCCGAGTTTATAACCTATGGGCATAAAAATATTGTAGCTAAATATGTCACCACTACTCAACAAATCGAATTGGATCCGGTAACAGACGCCAAATACACATTTGATCAATATACATTTAACTTGGATTCTGATTATGGACGCTTCAAAGTGAAATTCAACTCTTCGGATGGCTTCACCTCGTTTGTGAATTGAATAAAGAAACGTGCAACCCGTCAATAAGGATGGATTGCACGTTTTTATATGAGTTGATACCGTACTATTCAACCGACCCACTTTCAAAAAGCAGTTGTGAAAAGTCTTATGAATTTATTGATGAAATAGTATGAATTTATGCTAGACTTGCAATATATGACATTTGACAAAGGAGTAGAATGACTGCATGGACATGAATAATACGATTAAAGCCCTTCATATACTTGGAAATGAAGACGGGGTTTTAAAACTCAACACAGAGAAATTCTTTACTTGGCATATACCGAAAAAGTTAAGGGAAGAACCGATTCAAAAAGGAGATATCGTTCTCGTGCGTACGAAATTGGGTCTCAAGTCGGTTCTCGTAATGGACGTATATCGTGAAGAATTTGAAGAAACACAAAAAAGATACAAACGTGTGATCAAGATTTTTGAGAGGGCACCACAGAAATAAGTACTGAGAAAATAAAAACAGCTCATCCCTGTCTTGAACTGGGGATGAGCTGTTTTTACTTGAAGACGGGTATTCTAGGAAGGTCATCCTATTGTGCTTGACTAGCTAAGCTTCATTGAATTACTGCAACGACATAAGTGTTAGGTCAACATTCGCAAACTGAAGATGAAAAAGTACAGCTTACAAAATCGACTTCCGCTTACTAGACGACAGAATATGAAGTGCTTCTCTATACTTGCTAACCGTCCTACGCGAAATAGTAATCCCTTGTTCTTTTAATAGCAAATCGACAATCTTTTGATCGGATAAAGGCTTACGTTTATCCTCTTTTGCAATCAGTGACTGGATCGATGCTTTCACAGCGGACTGCGATACACTGTCGCCGTCCTGTGCAGCCAGTTTGGATGTGAATAAAGAGCGCATTTCGAACGTTCCAGCAGGTGTTTGGATTACTTTGTTGGATACAGTACGGCTGATGGTCGACTCATGCATGTCAATACGATCCGCCACTTCTTTCATCGTCATCGGTTGCAAAGCCTTTCTTCCTTCTCGAAAAAACGCGTCTTGTTTTTCGAGAAGGTCCGTCACAATGCGAATGATCGTATTGCGTCGCTGTTCGATACTCGTTAGTAACCATTGTGCTTGTTTATGATAGTCACGCAAATAAGAAGACAGATCGGATGTCCCTTTTAGAGAAGACACATACTCTTTGCGTAGTCCGATTTTCGGAAGATCCCGATCGTTCAAATGAAATGACAACTTCCCGTGCTTTTCCTCTACGATCACATCGGGCATCATGAATTCTGTTTCACTATGACCGAGTTCTGGACAGGGTCTCGGATGGAGCGTCAGCAGAAATTCATGCAGTTCGTTTACGTGCGCCAGCGTGCTATTCATACCATTCGCGATCTGTTGCCATTTACGTTCGGCGACATAGGGTAAATACTCTGATATGAACGTTTCCATTAACTCGGGACACGCTTCGCAACTTCTAACTTGCAGCAACAAGCACTCCTGCAATGTCCGAGAACCTATGCCAGGCGGCCCAATTTGCTGTAGTAATTCAATACCTTTGTCTACATTTTCTACAGCGTGCATCTCGGCACATAAATACCCGTTGTCATCCAAACTATGAATCAACGTCTTCAGTAATTGCTTCGTCTTCGGATCTTTGAAATCGACCTCAACTTGTCGAAGCATTTGATCACGCATACTGACTTCTTGCTGCTTCGCCCATTCTGTTGAATCTGTTTCCTGACGTGAGTAGTTTAGCGACTGACGTTCTTGAAATGAATCTGTTCTTTTGGCTTCTTGTATCTCAATCACAGGATTTTCTAACTCTTTTTCCCGTATATATAGCTCCAGATCATAAGTCGATAATTGCAATAGCTCGATCGCTTGACGGAGTTCAGTCGTCATCCGTAAACTGAGTTCTTGTTTTTGTTGGAGAGACATATTCAACGAAATCTCCTCCTCATAATAAGTTACATAGTGAAAGTATATGAATGCGCTTTCATTTCTATGTACTTATCATAGCATGCACTTTCAATTTGGACTATTGTTCGAAAAAGTTTATTTTTCCTGAAGAACTTGCCGCAATCCTCTCGACTCCACCACGTCGTCAACACCTTCCTGGCAAAACCCATACGAACGCCAAGAGCACGTCTCGCACACAACGACAATATCATCGGGCACGACATGGAGTCGAATCCTTCTCTCGACTTCGCGCCAAGGGAGCACATCACTGACCTTCAATCCGAGCTTACGTAAAATAACCGTATCACGTTCATAAATTCCATCATCCTGACAATGGTATGGTTGCCCTTCAGGAAACTTTGCGCATAAATAATCAGGCCCTTTCATGATCTGAATCAATGTATCGGGCCGCTCTCGCAATACGTCATGGATCTGCGTCATATTGGCTGTGTACTCTTCTGAATAGCCCATGCCACGGTACCCAAGCAAACAAAAGATATGGTGCCCACGTAGTTTGATCATAGAAACCCGCCTTTTCTGAACTGTATAGTAGTTAACTAATTTTATTATTCAGTATACACATAATTGCGTGCGGCAGGGAAGTGAGAATTATGTGACATTGACTTTATGTGTGTACCTTCTATAATTAGCCAATACGAAAATACTCTGCAAAGAAGGGCTAGTGGACTATGAAAGACATAAAAGTAATTATCACATTAGTGCTCGTTATGTTCACATGGGGAATGAACGTTTCAGCACTCAAATATCTTGTGACCTATTTCGATCCAATTACTATTACTTCATTGCGGATCATGGTCGCCGCATTATCAGTATTCATTATCTTGTTCGTACTGAAGAAAATCCGTTTGCCGAAAAATAAGGAGTGGCTCTATATCCTTGGCGGTGCGATGACCAATGTTGTATTACATCATTACTTTCTAGCTGAGGGATTGTCGAGGACCAGCGCGGCCAACGGAGGATTGATATTAGGCCTCGGACCGTTGCTGACAGCTACGTTATCCGTTCTGATTCTGAGGGAACGTGTTACATTCGTACGATCACTCGGGTTCCTATTTGGCGGTATCGGAGTCGGTGTCATCGTCCTGGCGGGTAGCGGGACAATTGGCAAAATCTCGTTTGGCGATATTGAAATATTTCTGTCGATTGCGTCCCAGGCACTCAGCTTCATACTGATTAAAAAAGCGTCCCAAACGATGGACGCGAAGTTGCTGACAGGATATATGTTTCTGTTCGGTTCCATGATTCTTTTTATAGTTTCGCTCGTAAAGGAACCAGGTGGCTTGGGGCGCCTGGATAGCGGAACACCATCCATCTGGGCAATTTTCTTTTTCTCAGCTCTATTAGCTACAGCTGTCGGGCACATGTTATACAACTCCGCCATCGAAAAAATTGGTGCTGCACGCTCGTCGATTTTCTTAAACTTGAATACGTTCTTCTCTTTAATCGCAGCTAGTCTATTTCTCGGTGAAACAATCTACCTGGCCCATTATATAGGTCTAGCATTAATTATCGCGGGTGTGCTATTCGGCTCTGGGTCATTGGAGGCGATTATTAGGAACCGGAATAAACACGTCCCGCCTGTTGGCTAGCTATAGATATTAATTAAATACACGAACACTAATAATCTGTTAACCAGCATTTTGGTTATGGAGCTTGTTTCTACTTCGTGCATAGAGAACAAAAATAATAGAGGACATTCGTGTAGCATTTATATAGAATTGCGGAATATGTGGAAGTGGTGACATTAAAGTGAGTGTAGAAAGTTGTCTATGAGAGAATCATAGACGGAAAGTATAGAGTCATTTATATTCAATACTTTGCCGACCTCATAAAAAAATTCATCGTGTAATGGCGAGAATTTATCTATCCCATTAGGTATTGACTTTATGAATGCGGAGCTTCTCGCAGGATATACATTCCTTATTGGTTCAATTATTCCATTTGTTATTACGCTCTTATAGTATCTATTGGAATTAAGTGATTTATATAGAGGAAATCTCTCAGTTTGAGCAATATTCATTTTAGGTTTGTTAGCAATAGCTGTTGGTTATATGGCATATAATTCAGTATTTGATAAATAAGTACTGCGCGTTCTTGCATCATGTTAAACTTAAACACTATTTCTTACTGATGGGATAGAATTTATTCTTAAGGGAAGCAGTTATCCAGCACATTTTATTGAATTGATATTTATTGCAGTTATAGTACAAAGCTCTGGATTTTTTTGTATTGCTATTAATAAAATAAAGAATGGAAAAGTACTGTAATTCCTCAGGTAATGAAAAGGGTCAATGTCTTAAAAGATCAACTTTGAAGCCATTCGTTTAGTAGAATTGAAAGGCACTGGAGTTAATATTAAAGTGTCAAAGTTTCAAAAAAGTGAATTTTTATATTACGCGTTAGAAAATACAGAAAAATAAACCTTGATTTAACAGATAAGATTGAATATACTTTTAATCAATATAGGGAGGTAGAAACATTAAAGCTCTCAATGCTAAATAAAAACTTGAGTTATGTATCTACTAACTGGAAAAAGAAATATACTTGCTTCAGGTTTTATTAATGATGTTTTTTTAACTCTCTATCAAAACGCCGTTCACCAATGCTGAACAACGGTGTGGTTTAAGAACGTTGTTTAGTAATAATGAAGATGAAATAACGGGGAGTGAGAGCTTTGAAGATCGCTTTAATTGGTTTAGGAAAGATGGGAAGAAATCTGGCGATTAATATTTTACGAAAAGGCTATTCTATAACCGGTTACGATATACTTCCCCAAGTAAAGGATCAATTGTTACGAGAAGAAATATTTCAGACTGAAAAGTTCAAGTTTATTAGTGAATGGGAATCATTTATACAGGAAATTAAGCCTGAAGACATAATCTTAATACTCATTCCGCATGGTGAAGAAACCGAATTAATGTTAGAACAACTTTTGAAAGCCCTTCCAAAAGGTTCTACAGTACTAGAATGCGGGAATTCTTATTATAAAGAAATTGAAAAATGGAATGAGGTATATCTAAAAGCTGGTCTGAACCTACTTGATGTTGGTACAAGTGGTGGGATAGACGGTGCTAGAGAAGGACTTTGCGCAATGATAGGCGGAAACCATGATAGCTATAAACGAATTGAACCATTTTTAATCGAGATTTGCTGTGAAGGTGGACTTTTGTATACCGGTAAAACAGGTAGTGGACATTATTTAAAAATGATCCATAACGGTATTGAATACGGAATGATGCAAGCAATTGCAGAAGGATTTGAAGTATTGAATGAAAGTCCATATCCATTTGATTATAAGGAAGTAGCGCGACTTTGGAATAATGGATCAGTCATTAGAAGTTGGCTGATGGAGCTTGTAGAGGAATCATTCAGGAAGGATCCCAGATTGGAATCCATTGTAGGTAAGATGAATGCGTCGGGAGAAGCACAATGGATGGTAGAAGAAGCAATGGATTTGAAGGTGCCGGTTCCAGTTACAGCCTTATCGTTAATGGTACGGAACCGATCAATGCAGGAAGATACTTTCAGTGGAAAGGTCGTGGCTGCATTAAGAAAAGAATTCGGTGGTCATGAGGTAGAGGGGAAGTGAACTTATAGTGACAGATGTATTTACAATTGGCGAAACGATGGTGATATTTCAGTCTCAAGCAATAGGTAACTTAGAAGATCTTCCACAGATATATCAGAAGATCGGAGGTGCAGAGTCCAACTTTGCTACTGGTCTAGCACGTCTAGGTCATCGAGTTTCGTATATGAGCAAATTGGGAAATGATCCATTTGGTCGTCGTATCCTAAAAAGTATTAAATCAGAAGGGATTGATACTACTCATCTCAAGATGATAGAAAATGCCCAAACGGGTCTTTTATTTAAAGAACAAAAATTCAGCGATGTCATGAACGTATACTATTACCGAAAAGATTCTGCGGCAAGCCACATGCAAAAGGAAGAACTTCCTGAAGACATCTTTGAAGGACTGAAATATCTACATGTTACAGGAGTAACTCCGGCTCTAAGCAGCTCTTGTAAAGAACTTGTATTTAAAGCGATAGAATTAGCACGCAAACATGACGTTAAAATTATTTTTGATCCCAATATTCGATTTAAGCTTTGGGACAAGGAAGAGGCATTTGAAGTCTTAAATGCGATTGCTGTAAAAGCAGATTATATTTTGGCGGGTATGGAAGAAGCGGCTTTTCTGACAAATCAAACTGGAATCCGCGAGATTTGCCAAACTTTACAAACAAATGCACAGCAAATCATAGTCATTAAGCGTGGAAAAGAGAGTACAGTGCTGTATGAAAGTGGACATTATAGTGAGATTCCTGTTTTGAATGTTGCTAATATAGTTGACCCGGTAGGTGCAGGTGATGCATTTGCGGCGGGATTCGTGCACGGCCTTTTATTAAACTGTCATCATGAAGAAAGTGTACGATATGGAAATAGCCTCGGCGCAAGAGTTATCCAGCAGTTTGGTGATATAGACGGTTTACCTACACTGGAAGAGTTCAATGAAGGACTTAAAGGCGGCTTCACATCAGACGTAAGGAGGTAGTTCGTTATATTGAGAAAATGGGATAAACTTAAAGTTATTGAAGAAAACGGTGTAGTGGTGGTGTTAAGAAAAATTCATCCTGAACGTATTAACAAAGTGATTGAAACGTTGGTTAACAGTGGAATCAAGGTATTGGAAATCACAGCTGATAGTGAAAATAGTTACGATACTATACGTGACATGAAAAAGAGATATGGAGATCAAGTGCTAATCGGTGCCGGGACTGTGATAGACAAAGAAACGGCGAAATTGGCAGCCGATGCACAAGCTGACTTCATTTTTTCACCAAATTTAGACGTAGAAGTGATTCAGACAGCGAATCGATATGGCTGTATTTCCATCCCGGGTGTATATACTCCTACAGAAATCGTAACAGCATATACGGCAGGGGCAGATTTAGTTAAAGTTTTCCCCGCTGCAACATTAGGGCCGAGCTACTTTAAAGATTTACAAGGTCCACTAGCACATATTCCTATGATGCCAACAGGTGGAATTGGGTTGGAGAATATGGGTGAATTCCTAGCGAATGGAGCTATAGCTATTGGGGTAGGAAGCTCACTTTTGAACAAAAAGCTTATTGACACCGGAAACTACGAGGAGCTTAGTGAGAAAGCAAAAAGCTTCGTAAACCGATTTAATGAGGTGAAAGCATGCGAATCAAAGAAATAGAAACGTTCCGAGTTCCCCCGAGATGGCTTTTCTTGAAGATTACAACTGATGAAGGCTTGGTTGGTTGGGGTGAACCAATAGTAGAGGGCCGTGCATCAACCGTAGAGGCATGCGTTCATGAACTAGGTGAATATTTGATAGGGAATGACCCAATGCGAATTGAAGACATTTGGAACACGCTATATCGTTCGGGATTTTATCGTGGTGGTCCTATCCTGATGAGTGCAATAGCGGGAATTGATCAGGCTCTTTGGGATATTAAAGGGAAATTCTATAATGCTCCTATATACGAACTTATGGGAGGTGCTTGTAGAGACAAGGTGAAAGTATATTCTTGGATCGGTGGAGATCGTCCTTCAGATGTACTGGAACAAGCAAAAAAGGCGAAAGAAAATGGTTTCCAGGCAATTAAGATGAATGCAACTGAAGAGCTTCAAATTATAGATAGTTATTCGAAAATTGACAATGTTCTAGAAAGGGTGGCTTTGATTAGGGAAGGGTTAGGTTCTGATTTTGGAATCGGAATAGATTTCCATGGACGTGTGCATAAACCGATGGCAAAAATTTTGGCGAGAGAGCTTGAACAATTTCGTCCAATGTTCATAGAAGAACCTGTCTTAGCTGAAAATAATGAAGCGCTCAAGGAAGTTGCTAGACATAGTAACATCCCTATTGCAACAGGTGAGAGAATGTACTCTAGATGGGATTTTAAGAAAATCTTGCAGGAAGGATATGTAGATATTATCCAGCCGGACTTATCACATGCGGGTGGAATTACCGAATGTAAAAAGATATTTTCGATGGCGGAAGCCTATGATGTAGCAGTAGCTCCTCATTGTCCCTTAGGCCCAATAGCTCTTGCGGCATGTTTACAAGTTGATACGACAAGCTATAATGTTTTTATTCAAGAACAAAGCCTGGGCATTCACTACAATAAGGGGAATGACGTGTTGGATTATCTGAATGATCAATCTGTCTTCAAATTCGAGGATGGATATGCCAAGAATCTTACAGCACCAGGACTGGGAATTAGTATTAATGAGTCCTATGTAAGGGAGAAACAAAAGGAAGGGCATAACTGGAAAAACCCAATTTGGCGGCATGAAGATGGGACGGTTGCGGAATGGTAAGCCCTTACGAAAAGAATATAAATAATGAAGAAAAAAATGCGTTGGCAAATTTGGCGGTTTCATTAGTTGAAAATAAAACTGTAATAGGTTTAGGATCTGGCTCAACCATCGGTTTTTTTCTAGAGCATTTAGCATTGCGAATGAAAGAAGAAAAATTGGAGCTGAAATTCATTGCTTCTTCTAATAAGATTGCAAAGCAAGCGAAAAAACTGAACCTTCAACTTATTGAGATTGAGGATGTACCTTTTATTGATCAGGCATTTGATGGTGCAGATAGAGTAGATCTGAATAGCAATCTAATTAAAGGAGGTGGAGGGTCACTTTTTCGTGAACGACAAGTATTGCTGAAAGCTGAGCAACGGTATATTTTAGCGGATTCCTCAAAATTCACAAATAGTCTTTTGGGTCAAATCATCCCTCTAGAGATTGTACCGTTTAATGCATCGTTTACAATTAAAAGAATTGAAAGTTTGGGGTACAAAATTGCATTAAGAAAAGATGGGGACAACAATTTTATTACCGACAATGGAAACTGGATTGTAGATGTATCGAAACAAAAAAGTGTATCACCAGCAGATATTTATGAGCAGCTAAAACTAATATCGGGTGTCGTGGAAATTGGTTTATTCCTAAATGAAGATTATCATATATTAAAAACCTAACTAATCAAGTGAGTATAAACCTAAAAACCGAACCTAATACCAAATATTACGAATCAAATGAAAGCGCTTGCTTTAAGCGATAGCTTGGAATGCCATTCATTATTACAAAATGAGGAGGAGTTATATTGAAAAAGAATTTAATAATGATATTTACTTTATTGCTAATGAGCGTATTAGTAGCAGCTTGTGGAAATGGTGAGAGCGACAGCACTAAAGGAGCTGGGGAAGCATCAGCAGACTCTGGCGAAACAAAGAAATTAAGAATAAGCCTTGGTTTAAATGATAAAACACCTCTATATAACAGTTCTGAAAAGTTTAAGGAACTTGTAGAGGAAAAAACAGATTCACTGAACGTAGAAATTTATCATTCTGGTCAAATTGCAGATGACCGTTCTGCGATTGAGATGTTGCAATTTGGTACGTTGGATATAACAATTCCTTCTACGGCTCCATTTACTTCGTTCGTTCCTGAATATGGTGTGTTCGACTTACCGTTTACACTGAAGAACACAGATGTAGTAGATAAAGTATTGCAAGGAAAAATAGGTGATGAGCTTGCAGAAAAAGCTAGTGAACAAGGTGTTAAGCAACTGGCTTGGTGGGAAAATGGATTCCGTCAATTAACGAACAGTAAAACTTCGGTTAAGACATTGGATGATTTGAACGGGTTAAAGGTTCGTACTATGGAAAACGATATCCATCTAGGTGCTTGGAAAGCAATGGGGGCAAATCCGACTCCAATGGCATTTACAGAGTTGTTTACGGCGATGCAACAGAAAACAGTAGATGGTCAAGAAAACCCATATCCAACAATTTTATTGGAAAAATATCCTGAAGTCCAAAAGCATGTGACGGAAACTAATCATATTTATTCGCCATTTATTTTCTTGATCAGCCAAAAGACTTGGGACGGCTTGACAGAAGAACAGCAGGAAATTGTAGAAAGTGCAGCGCTAGAAGCTGGAGAGCACAACCGAAAGCTTTCGCGTGAAACAGCAGCATCCGCACTAGAAGAACTAAAAGTGCAAATGGAATATAGCAAAGTTAGTGATGCTGAATTGGAAAAGTTCCGTGAAGCTGTGAAGCCTGTCATAGAAAAGTATAAAGAGAGTATTGGAGAAGATTTCGTAGAGAAGTATTTAAATGAAGTCAATAACGCTGAATAAATGAAAAGTCCACAAAGAAAAAAGCAAGTTAATCACTATTAACTTGCTTTTTTTCAAAAGCAGGTGGGAGGAGCTATGATATGCCAGTCTTAAGATGGATCGATCATAACGTGGAACGAGTGATATTGTTCTTGTTGTTGTCAGTCATGACAATTGTAATTATACTGCAAGTCTTTATGAGATACGTTGTTGAAAGCTCTTTGACATGGTCTGAAGAGTTAGCACGATTTTGCTTTGTCTGGCTCATTTACATAGGGATTAGTTATGGGGTAAAACGAGCAAGACACATTCGTGTGGAAGCGCTATTATCTGTATTTAAAAGGCGAGGTAAATATGTCATTAACATGATAGCGCATCTTATGTTCTTGTTCTTTGCATTAATTGCAGTCTACTATGGCTTTACAATTTACCAGGCTATTAAAGGTACAGGTCAGGTAGCACCATCAATCAGAATCTCCATGTCGATCATGTATTTAGGGATGCCCATAGGAATGCTATTAACTTCAGTTCGTTTGATTCAAAGAATATATATAGAAACCAAGCTATATCGATCCAATGAAGAAATAATTGATAACGATATACCGAGATTATAAGGAGGGTGATAGAATGGGTGTCTTAATATTTGTATCTTTTGCAATCCTACTGATACTTACCGTACCTATTGGAATTGCCCTGGGTCTGTCTGCAGTAATTGCCCTTCTCATTGACGGATCTATTCCGGTAGAATTCATAATAAAAGAATTGACAACATCTACAAACTCATTTCCTCTATTAGCAATCCCATTCTTTATTTTAGCGGGTGAAATTATGGGGAAGGGCGGTATTTCTATCCGTCTGATTGCTGTAGCGGAATCCTTAGTTGGATCTGTTACAGGTGGTTTAGCTATGACGGCCATTGTCACGTCCATGTTCTTCGCAGCTATTTCAGGTTCGGGACCTGCGACTGTAGCTGCTGTTGGTGGTCTGATGATACCGGCCATGGTTAAAAAGGGGTATGATATCAAATTCTCGACGGCCGTTATTGCATCAGCGGGTTCGATAGGTGTCATAATACCGCCTTCAATTCCAATGGTCATGTATGGAGTTTCCGGAAGCGTATCTATAGGCGACATGTTCATGGCAGGTATCGTACCGGGCATCATGGTGGGTCTAGGATTAATGGTTTACGCATATTACTATTCCAAAAAAGCAGGTTATAAAGGTAGTACGGATAAAATCTCCTTCAGCCGTATTTTGAAACAAGTCTGGCTGGCCAAATGGTCATTGTTGATTCCTGTTATTATTTTGGGCGGAATCTATGGTGGGATCTTTACACCCACAGAAGCTGCTGCAATAGCAGTGTTTATTGGGTTCATAATTGGCGCATTCGTTTATAGAGAATTAAAGTTCAAGGACATCTCAGATATCTTCGTCGATTCTGCGCTAATGACTGCTACCATCTTAGTTATTGTGGGTAGTGCAACAGGGTTTGGGAAGCTGTTGGCAATGGAGCAAATCCCAATAAAAATTGCGGATTATATGCTATCACTTTCTTCAGAACCCTTCATCATTATTTTATTAATCATTGTACTTTTGCTAATCGTAGGATGTTTTATGGACACGATTGCAGCAATCATCATTCTGACACCGATCTTGTTACCTATAGCAACGCTTGTCGGCTTCGATCCGATTCACTTTGGCATCATCATGATTATTTCATTGGCAATTGGCTTCATTACACCTCCTGTGGGAGTAAACTTATTTGTCGGTTCTAGTATTTCAGGAGTTAGTATGGAGTCATTATCAAAAGCAATCGTACCGTTTATCATCTCAATGATATTTGTTTTACTGGTTGTATCATTTATTCCAGGTTTATCGTTACTATTTCTAGATTAATATTAAATAGGAGTGAACAATATGTTATTTCCTCAAATGCGTAGCAGAATAAATCCTTACAAAGATAACGTGCAAGGGAAAGCGAATGAACCCATAACAGTGGCAGGTCTTTTGGACAACGCCAAGAAAATCCTAGGTCCTCTTTATGAAGGTGGTACACCGGATTGGTCGTTAGAGAATGTCGTACTACGATTGGAACAAGATGCTCCTCGAATTGCAATTATAGGGGGCTCTGCTGATCATCCAGCTCATATTATGGACTATATGACCTCCTCACGCGCGGCTATCAGGATCTGGCAAAACGGTGGTGTCCCATTTTACTTTTCAACTCCAGTCATGTGCGATGGTACTGCTCAATCCAATCAAGGTATGAGTTACTCATTGCAAAGTAGAAATGCTGTTGCCCAGATGATCGTTAATCAGCTCGAAGCGCATAGTTATCATGCAGCATTCGTCATCCAAGGATGCGATAAACAGCCTCTCGGCGTTGTTAGTGGCTTAGCCCACTTAGATCGACTCAGACAATTTAGAGGTGATGCGCCATTCTTTGCAACATTTGCACCTGCACACGTTCTACAAGGTGGTACTATTCCTGAAGATGTTCTTAAAAAGTTGAATGCTGTATATGACAAGGCAATTGAAATGAAACATGAGGAGATTGCCGAAGACTTACGGGACACCATGAATTACATTCTTCAATGTTCTTCCAACACTTCTTTCCAAGGAGTATTCGAGAGAGCAGTTGAAAGAGGAATCATTACAGAAAAAGAGCATAAATATCTCGAAATTCGTTTAGCTGCTGCCACTTGCGATACAAAAGGTGGAGTTTGTGCATTCAATGGTACAGGAAACAGTTCGCGCCACCTGGTTGCAGGTATGGGACTTGTACATCCAGCATTGGAGCTATTGACACAACCACCGAATCAGCAACAGGTCAATGAAGCAATCGATGCGATGGCTACCATGATCAATAAACCTGAATTTGGTGTGTCACGACTGGTGAAATCCAATATTAGAAATGCTGCACGCATTCATAGTGCATCCGGTGGTTCTACAAACTTAATGATGCATATGGTAGCTGCCATGATTTATGCAGGTTATGAGTTTACACTTTTTGATATCGAAAAGATCCTCAAGGAACAACCTATACCTGACCTCTTTAATTATTCATTAACAGAGGGAAGAGATATTTTCTCATTAGCGATGCAGTGCTGTGACGATACGAGCCGTGGCATGGAAACGTTATTTTATGAGCTATTGAATAACGGTGTAGATATGGATCAGGATACGTTGACTGTAACGGGTACATCGTGGAGAGACCGACTAGAATATAGTGAAAGTTTACCAGCCGATAATATTAAAGAAAATGCTGTCATTGTTAGTAATCCTAAAAGACTTTTTAGTGGGGTAGATGTACTCCGTGGGAATTTCTTCGAGAGCGCAGTTGTGAAAATTAGTGGAATGCCAACTCCTCAACTAAATCAGTTTGACGATAAGATGGCTTTCGTTTTGTTCTTCGATAATGAAGATCATGCAAATCAAAGTCTCTTAGACTCCAAATTGATTGATAATATGAAAGACAATAAACTGTTCAGTTATGAAAAACTATTGTCAGTAGTTAAATACAATGCTTCAGATGAATATGAAGAGCTAAAAGAGCTTGATTATAATGCGCTATTCGAAGAGATGACAAAAAGAAGCATATTAAAGATTGCGCTCGTCATTGCGGGACAAGGACCTCTTGCATTTGGTATGCCTGAAATGTTTACACCGATGCAACATATTAATGCAAGTCGCACGTTAAAGAGAATCTGTACTGTTATCAGTGATGGACGTTATTCAGGGGTGACGTACGGTGCTGCCATTGGACATATGACACCTGAAGCGATGGACGGTGGTGGAATTGGTTATCTACAAACTGGAGATATCTTGCATCTTCAATTACGAAAGCACTATATTGACTTAGTGAAAGAACTCGATACTCAAGTTGTATATGAAGATAATATCAAAGATAATGAGACTCGAAAGCAATTATTCGAAGAACGATTAACCAATATGAAACGACGTCAGAAGTTAGTAGCAGCGGTAAATCGAATGGTAGGACATACAGATGCTTCTAAAGGTGTAGTTCCAATCCAAGTCTATGAAGAAGCAGATGAAACCTACGTGAAATAATTGCTAATAAGCAATGAAAAGGTGAGATAGATGAGTCTTGTTCAATCTGTAGTTAGGGCAATTAAAATTTTGGAAGTCTTTGATGAAGTGAATAAAGAACTTAGTATAAAGGAAATTAGTGCGAAACTGGAACTTAATAAGAGTACAGTACATGCTTTATTGAAGACCTTAAAGGAACATGGGTATATCACACAAAATGAACAAACTGCAGATTATTCGTTAGGGTGGAAACTATATGAGCGTGGAAACCTATTGCTTAGTCAACTAAGTCTAAAGCAAGTTTCGTCCCGTCATTTATATACGTTAAACAGAGCTACAAATGAAACGGTCCACTTGGTGAAGCGGTTGGATCAAGAGGCTATTTATATCGATAAAATCAACGGTAACAATACATTGGTCATCTATTCAAGAATCGGAAAGAAAGTTCCGCTACACTGTAGTGCGGTAGGCAAGGTATTGGTTGCGTATTTGCCGAAAGACAGCCTTACAGAGCTATTAGAAGGATATGAATTCATTCAAGCTACTGAAAACTCCATAAAAAACCATACAGATTATATGACAGAGCTAGCCCAGGTTAAGAAGCAAGGATACGCGGTGGATGATGAAGAAAATGAGTATGGAATCATTTGTTTTGCTATGCCGATTTATGATCATAAGTATGATGTAGTAGCAGCGGTTAGCGTATCTTCACCAAAAAGCAACTTTACAAAAGAGAAAGAGAATGAATACTTAAAGTTATTAAAATTATGTGCGGATAGCATTTCACAAGAATTAGGTGCAAATTTAACTACTAAGGAGAGTTAATATGAGATACATTAAATTCCATCAAAATGGAGAGATCCATACGGCATTAGTTACATTACAAGAAGAGGTATATATAATCGAAGAAGAAAACTATACGGATTTCTATTATAAATTACAAGAATCGAATCGAACGGCGAATCAATATCTAAAGGATGAAAACATTCAAAAGACTGACTTGTCATTCGACGATTTAGAACTGACATTGCCGACTATACCTGACGAAGTATGGGCGGCAGGTGTAACTTATCAAAAGAGCAGAGAAGCAAGAAATTTTGAAACGAAGAAAGAAGATGAGGAGGATCTAACGTTCTATGATCTAGTGTATGACGCCAAACGTCCCGAAATCTTTTTTAAGTCCACGGCGCGCAGAATCATTGGGCCAAATAGTGATGTTTATATCAGAAGTGATTCGAATTGGCAGATCCCCGAGCCGGAACTGACTCTAATTGTAGGCAAGGAAGAGGATATTATCGGTTATACATTGGGTAATGATATGAGTTGCCGAGATATTGAAGGGGAAAACCCTCTCTATTTACCACAAGCTAAAGTGTGGAAGAATTCGGGTTCAATAGGTCCCGCGATTTTAATGCCTGAAGGAATCGAAGATCCTTACTCGATCGATATCACGTGTAAAATTTACAGGGATAATGAATTGAAGTTCGAGGGTACTGCTTATGTCAATCAATTAAAGCGGAAGCTTGATGAACTGGTTCACTATTTAGTCTATGACAACGATATCTTGGAAGGAACAGCGTTGATGACAGGTACTTGTATTGTACCGCCAAACGATTTTACTTTACAGGATGGGGACACGATTGAAATCTCGAGTGAAAAGATTGGTATCTTGCGGAACGGTGTCAAAGCTCAAAAGAAAATGATTTCGATTCATTAATAGGAAAGGTGGTAAGCCTATGAAGGGAATCATTCCTCCCGTTGTGACGTTACTGGACGAATCAGGTCAAATTGATATGGAGAAGAATAAAAGAGCGATAGATAAATTAATTAGCCACGGAGTGCATGGTGTAGTGTTGTTAGGAAGCTCTGGGGAATTTCCTCACTTCTCACTGGAGGAAAAACAGCAATATCTGAAGCAGATTATTCCGTATATTGACAATCGTATTCCTGTTTTAGTGGGGACAGGCGGGACAGTAATGGAAGAAACCATTGAATTGTCAAAATTCGTTCAAGAGTTAGGTGCTGAAGGAGTGCTTGTTGTGAATCCGTACTATTGGAATCTGTCGGATGAGCAAATGTACACGTACTTCTATGAAGTAGCAGGCTCATTGTCCATAGACCTGTATTTATACAATATTCCACAACTGACTGGCCAAGAGATTCCGGTGGAAGTCGTAAAACAACTCGCGGAGAATATACAGAATATTCGAGGGATAAAGGAAACCGTAGCAAGCATGACCCGTATTCGGACTGTAATTGATGAAGTAGCTAACAAAGTAAATAATTTCCATGTGTATAGTGCTTTTGATGAGCATCTATTAGATGCTCAACTGTATGGAGCCTCAGGAAGTATTAATGGATCTTCAGTCTTTCTGCCCGAAATTTCATTGAATCTATATGAAGCTATACAAAACGAAGACTTCACTGAAGTAAAGAGACATCATATATTAATTTGCAAGTTGATGGAGATTTATAGCTTGCATCCTTCCTTCTACCTAACGATGAAATTGGCTGTACATGAACGTTGGTTTGTGAATCAGGCGATTGGTTATCGGAAACCATTTATAAATAGTGAAGCTCATTTATCTGATACTATCAAGTCTATTATTTCAGAGTATGCTGGAAATGAAGATTAATATAGACTGGAGTGGTTTCTGATCTGATAGATATTCACTATATGTTGTGAAGAAATATCCAATAAGGAGTGAAGATTATTATGGCTTTTAAAGTAGTTATCACTGATTATGAATTTGACAAATTGAATTATGAAGAAAACGTATTTAAGGAAAGCGGCCTTGATATACATTTTGTCAAAGCTCAGTGCCGCACAGAACAAGAGGTAATTGAAGCAGCTAAAGATGCAGATGCTATCATAAACCAATACGCTCCACTAAACGCTAAGGTTCTGAATGAGTTAACGAATTGTAAAGTCATATCGAGGTACGGGGTGGGAGTGGATACGATTGATCTTGAGGTAGCTAAACAGAAGGGTATCGCAGTTTGCAATGTTCCGGACTATGGAATAGAAGAGGTTTCAAATCATGCGTTGGCACTCTTAATGTCTTGGTCAAGAAAGATCGTGGAATTAAATAATGCGGTAAAGAACGGAAGTTGGGACTTCAGTATTAGTCCGCCTGTTTATCGTTTTAAAAATCGCGTATTTGCAGTGATCGGTTTCGGCAAGATTCCAAGGCGTGTAATTGAGAAAGTTCAACCTTTAGGCTTCACATTAGTAGGATATGATCCGTTTGTTTCAGCAGAGGAAATGGCGAAATACAATGTAAAGAAAGTAGACCTTGATGAAGCGTTAACACAATCTGATGTTATTTCACTTCATGTTCCGCTTGTAAAAGATACACATCACTTGATTAACCTCAGTAATGTTAATGATTTAAAAGATGGTGTCTTTATTCTAAATACAGCGAGAGGTCCAATTATTGAGACAGAGGCATTAATCCAAGGTTTGCGTAGCGGTAAAATTGCGGGAGCAGCGCTTGACGTTGTAGAAATTGAGCCTGTACCAGAGGATCATGAATTATTGGAATTTTCCAATGTCTACATCACGCCTCATAGTGCCTTTTACTCAGTCGAGGCAGTGGAGGAGTTACGTACTAAGACTGCTAGGAACATTGTCGAAGCCTTGGAAGGATCAGTACTTACATACCAAGTGGTGTGAAAAATATTAAAAGAGATATTTATTCTATCATAGATATCTCTTTTATTTTTGAATAGGGGAGCTTTTTATGGCAACTTTTAAAATTGAGTCGGAACAATTGAAACAACTTATAACTGAACGTTTAGTTGAAAGTGGCATATCACTCGAGCATGCAAGTATTGTTGCCGATGTGTTGGCTTTCGCTGATACACGTGGTGTGAAATCCCATGGAATTATGAGATTACAGCATTATATTGACAGAATACAGGAAGGCGGCATTAATAAGGATGCCCAAATTACTGTAGAAGCAGTGAATGATGTAATCGTTAAAGTGGACGGTGATAATGGGTTAGGACATGTCGTGGCAAAAATTGCTATGAATGAAGCCATATCTATTTCTAGGGAAAAGGGCATTGGTGTATCTATAGCTTCTAACTCGAGTCATTCCGGAGCGCTCGGCTATTATGCAGATCAGGCAGCTAGGGAGGGAGTGATTGGTATCACTTTCGCACAGGCGGATGCTCTCGTAGCACCGTATGGAGCTAGATCTGCATTTCTTGGGGCTAACCCGCTGGCGGTAGGAATCCCACATGAAGACCGTCCGATTGTACTAGATATGTCTACGAGTAACGTGGCATTCGGGAAAGTCATGATTGAAAAGGAACGAGGAAATAAGATTCCTATGGATTGGGGACTTGATGAACACGGTGTTCCAACAGATGATCCAGACAAAGTTAAAGCTTTGCAGCCTATGGGTGGAGCGAAGGGCTACGGACTTGCTATCCTTGTAGACGTTCTTTCTGGTATTTTATCAGGAGGGCAATTTGGTAAGCATATTAAACCAATGTACGGGGATTTAAAGGAAAGTAGAAGGTTAGGTCAGTTTTTCCTGGCAATCAATCCGGAGTTCTTTGTTGGCCAAGAATACTTCCTCGATATGATGAAGCGGTTTGTAGAAGAACTGCATGCATGTGAACCAGCCCCTGGGCACACTAAAGTATACGTTCCTGGAGAAAGATCGATTGAGAATCAGATGAGGGCAAATTTAGAAGGCATTGAAATTGAAGAAGATATGTACGAAATTTTGACTGGAAAGAAAAGATCAAATAAAAATACTGCGTGTAAATAACCGTGATTCGCGTGGATGTATGAAGTATCTCGTCTCTCAAGATCATCCATTATAACAGCAACATATCCAATCGGACAAAATGTTCTGAATTTAACAAAATTAATTATTGTAACTTCAGTTTTTTTGTGATAAGGTTGTTTTAAGGTTTTATATAAAGAACTGGGTTCTCTATATAAAACCAGGAAGGCGGTTATCGAATTGAGCAATAAGTACTGGGTACCTGCTATCGAAAGGGCAGATTTGTTACTTAGAGAAATTAGTAAACATCCAAATGAATTACGGTTAATAGATTTATCGAAAAGGCTAGAGATAAATAAAAGTTCTCTTTATTCCTTACTGAACACATTAGAAACATTAGGGTGGATTATCAAGACTGCTACAGACAGTTATAATCTAGGTCCAACCCTTGGTACTTTTAATTCAATGTATTTGAGTCAATTCAATTTGATACAGAGCTTCTATAAAGAAGCACAAGAGGCTGTGTCCAATATTCAAGAACACATTCAATTGGGTACGCTTGAAGGTAATGATGTTGTGTACTTAGGAAAGGTAGAGGCGAAGACAAGGGTTCAGCTTGTTACGGAGCCAGGTATGCGTTTCCCGGCTTATGCATCTGCTGTAGGAAAAGTTCAATTAATTAATCACACGGCAGAAGAAATAGAAGATCTATTTCCTATTAAAACGTGGGATAAAAAGACTGAATTCACAACTTCTAATATTGAAGAACTTTGTAGCAAGGTATCGTTAGCAAAAATGAAAGGTTATGCGGTTGAGAATCAAGAGTCTGCTTTAGGTTTTCACTGTGTTGCTGCGCCTATCTATAATTTTGAAAAACAAATTATTGCAGGTATCAGCTTTACGATGCCAACGAATAGCTGGGAAGATAAATTTGAGGCAGCAAAAGAAGAGATTATCAAACTTGCAGCCAATTTATCGAAACTAGCCGGATATCAAGAAGTGTCAAAGGAAGCTACAACACTATAATTATACAACTACTGGGAGGAATAGAAATGGTTACTAAAAATAATAGTGCAACGTTTAAGAACTTTATTAATAATGAATGGGTTTCATCACAGTCGAATGAAGTACTAGAGAGTATTAGCCCTATGAATAAGAACGAGGTTGTAGGCTTCGTACAGAAATCAACTCAAGAAGATCTGGACAAGGCATTCAAAGCTGCCGAGGGTGCTAAGAGTGCATGGAGAAAGATTGGTCAACATGCAAGAGGGCAGTTTTTGTTTAAAGTAGCAGATATCATCGAGCAGAATATTGATGATATCGCAGAAACTGCTACTAGGGAGATGGGAAAAACGCTTCCAGAAGCAAAAGGTGAAACAGCTCGTGGCGTTGCAATCCTAAGATACTATGCAGGAGAAGGCATGAGAAAGAATGGGGATGTCATTCCTGCTTCTGACAAAGATGCTTTGATGTTCACGAGGCGCGTACCAGCTGGCGTAGTGGGAATCATTACTCCTTGGAATTTTCCAGTAGCGATTCCGATTTGGAAACTGGCACCTGCTCTTGTGTACGGAAATACTGTTGTGTTCAAACCAGCGACAGAAGCTTCAGTTACTGCTGCCAAGATTATCGAATGTTTTGCAAAAGCCGGACTACCTAAAGGTGTCTTAAACTTCATCGTAGGTTCTGGATCAGTTATTGGACAAGGGATGATTGAGCATTCCTCTTTGAACGCAATTACTTTCACAGGATCAGAAAATGTAGGGAAATCAGTAGCTAAAGGGGCTGCAGAAAGTGGCGTAAAATACCAAATTGAAATGGGTGGAAAAAACCCTGTAATAGTTTCCAAAGATGCGGATCTTGATAATGCGGTAGAAGCAGTAATAAGCGGGGCTTTTCGTTCGACAGGGCAAAAATGCACTGCCACTAGTAAGGTCATTGTAGAAAGCGCTATCTATGATGTATTCAAAAAGAAGTTGCTCGCTGAAACAGAAAAAATCACAGTAGGAAACGGATTAAATGATGGAATCTGGATGGGACCATGTGCTAGTCAGAGCCAATTCGATACAGTAAAAGACTATATTGAAATCGGTAAGTCGGAAGGTGCGACATTGATTGCTGGCGGCGAAGTTCTAAGCGGTGATGAATTCGATAATGGATTCTATCTAACACCTGCAATTTTCGATAATGTCAAAGCAGATATGCGAATTGCACAAGAAGAAATTTTTGGTCCAGTTATCGCATTGATTGAGGCAAGCGACGTAGAAGATGCAATCAAGATTGCAAATGATACAAAATTTGGACTGAGTGCTTCTATCTTCACGTCCAATATAGGTTCATTGATGGAGTTCATCGATGAAATTGAAGTCGGTCTAGTTCGAATTAATGCTGAAAGTGCTGGTGTGGAACTACAAGCACCATTTGGCGGAATGAAAGGCTCAGGCTATGGGTCACGTGAACAAGGAGAAGCAGCACAAGAGTTTTACACGGAGATCAAGACAGTATTTATTAAGGCATAAAAGTTATAGAACCCAAATTATCCATAAAGGAAGGTATTTACTATGATGAATGAATCCCGGAAGTTATTAGAAAGTCTAGGTTATCCGTCCACTGACTCGAAGGAATTACCGACATCCACGAAGCGGTTCCCAGATGGGGCGCAGTATAGAATCGAACTACCAAGTACTGAAGGTCCTGTTGCCTTAAAAGAGACTTTAAAAGAACTTGACCGTCTTGGGATTACAGTTCATAGAATTTCTCAAGGAAGCGGTATAATGCTTCAAACAGATGAAGAAATCAAAGAGATGTGCGAACTTACTGCTGAGCGTGGAATTGAACTTAGTTTGTTTGTAGGTCCACGTGGTACATGGGATATCAGTGCTCAACCTTTCACTTCGGGAGGGAAATCGATAGGTAATCGCCATGAAGGTGCGGATCAGCTCGTTTATGCGATGGAAGATCTTAAGCGTGGTGCGAATTTAGGGCTGCGCGGTGCACTTGTAGCAGATGAAGGACTAGTACTTTTGACGAAGGAAATGAAAAAGGCAGGACAACTGCCAGAGGACTTCATTGTAAAAGCTTCTGTTCAAATTGGATCGGCAAATCCTGTGTCCGTAAAATTAATGCAAGATATTGGAGCTGATACGTATAATGTACCAACGGCTTTGACTCTATCAAAGTTAGCGTCTATTCGTCAGGCAATTGATATTCCGATTGATCTGTACATCGAAGCACCGGATAATTTGGGAGGATTCCTTCGCTATTACGAGATTCCAGAAATCATTCGTGTTCTTGCACCTGTATATATTAAGTTTGGCCTACGTAACCATCCAGACGTTTATCCTTCTGGTCAGCAGTTTGAGGCTCTGAATAATTCATTGGTCAAAGAGCGTGTTAGAAGAGCCTCTATTGGCATTCAAATGATTGAGCGGTACTGCCCTGAAGCGAAAACTTCAGAACTAGGTGCTGAGGGACTTGGCATTGCCAAAGTGAATACTTCAAATGTTTCTAATTAACAACCTGAATAATTGATGCGAATGAAACAGTAAATATGGTAGATGATCCTGGTAACTATTTGCGCCAGGATCATTTACTAATACCTTCTATTACAGCGGGAAGAAAGGTGAAGGTGGCTATGGGATATTCTTTTAAAGGTTATATGAGAAGCGATGGTTCAGCGGGAACTAGAAATAATATAGGGATTATCAGCTCAGTCATTTGCTCAAGTACTGTGACAAATGAAATTGCGAGTAAGATTGATTATGCGGTACCGATTGTTCACTCTAATGGTTGTGCACAATTAGGCGATGATTTCAGTGTCACAAAAAGTATGTTATCGGGAGTTGCAGAAAATCCAAACTTCCACAGTAATCTATTAATAGGCTTAGGATGTGAAACCAATCAAGTGACTGGTTTATTAGCGGCTATACCTAACGTTAAGCCGATTGATGGATTTAGCATTCAGCAAATGGCGGGTGGAACTAATACAGTTGCTAAAGGTGTTGCGATTGCCAGCGAATGGTCTAAAGACATCACTAATGAGCAAAGAACGGACCTACCAATTTCTAAGCTGAAAATCGGGGTCATTACAACGGATATGGACGAACAGACATTAGCAATAACTACTCCAGTTGTAAGCGCTTTAATTGATGAACTATTAGAAAACGATTCGACGGTTATTTGCAGTCTGACCAGAAGACTTGAACCGAGTGGCAAGATTCTTGCTACAAAAACTAAAGATACGCGATCAAAGGAAATGCTGAAAACACTGAGTGAAGGTCTTAATCGCCGTAGATGGGAAAATGATGAAGGCTATGCACTTTCAGTATTCTCTGATGAAGAGAAGAGCCTTGCTGCGCATGAAGCGAGACTATTAGGCTCTAAGGATTTGGTAGAACTTTTAAATATCAACGAAAAACCGTCCAATAGAGGATTATATCTTTTAAAATCATCTGACAATATTGTCGAAACGATTTCCAACTTCGTTTCGGTAGGATGCAATGTGGCGCTCATTATTTCAAAAGAAGGAATCCTAACAACTTCCAACGTTATCCCTTGTATTAGCCTAGCACCCTGTAATGAGAGTCAGATTCATCGTGATCATGTAGACTTTTATATAGCGCGAGGCAATGAAGAGAAACAAACAGTTACCCTTTTAGAAAAATTACTTCAAGTAAGCTCAGGGGAACTAACTGCATTAGAAGAATATGAATTAGGGGAATTTGCAATCCCGCATATTGGTACAACGTTCTGATGAAGGGGAGAGATAAGCATGGAAGTTAGTTACAACGCTTTAAAATTGCATCCAAAAGATAATGTGGCCGTTGCGTTAAAGCGGATTAGTGAAGGTGAAATAGTATTGATCAGTAATTTCGAAAGTAATCTAGTTGCCTTGGAGGAAATTCCCTACGGTCATAAAATATCGTTACATGTTATAAACGAAAACGAGGAAATTAAAAAATATGGAGAGTGTATGGGCAAGGCTACAAATGAGATTCTTGTAGCTTCTCATGTTCATGTACATAACGTTCGTGGTCTAAACGAAAACGAAAGACTGGAAATTATTAATCATGTAATGGAAGCCTAGAATCATAATCTTCTGCATACGGGGGAATCAAACATGAAGACATTCGACGGATATCGTAGACCTGACGGCAGCATTGGCGTCAGAAACCATGTGATCGTAATCAATACAGTTGGGGAATTAAGTGCACTTACTAGGAAAATAGCCAATTTGACTCCGGGTGTTATCCCAGTTATTCATCACGGAGGGGTAGCTCAATTCCCGGAAGATCATACACAGACATTACGAACGCTAGTAGGTACTGCTGGTCATTCTAATGTAAGCGCCACACTGGTAGTAGGCACAGAAAATGATCCAATAGCGCAAGAAATTTATAAAATTTTAAAGAAAAAGGGGAAGCCAGTCCATACAGTTTGTTTAAATAAGAACCAGAAAATACCGGAAATCCTGCATGAAGGCAGATCCTGGTTGTTGACGGCTTTAGAAAATAGTAAAAAAGAAGTTCGTGAGCAATGTGATATTACTGAACTAATTGTTGGATTAGAGTGCGGAGGATCAGATGCATGGTCCGGAATCACAGCCAATCCTTCTATAGGAGCATTTTCCGATATGATTGTCCGCGAGGGTGGTACAAGCGTCCTAGCAGAAACTACTGAAGCGATTGGAGCTGAGCATATTTTGGCAAGCAACGCGATAAATCGTGAAGTGGGAAGAGAGTTCTTGGATATTGTTCGAACTTACGAGCACCGAATAAAGCAGACCGGGGAAGATATCCGTTCCGCGAATCCAACCCCGGGCAATATGGCGGGCGGACTAACTACACTTGAAGAAAAGTCGCTTGGCTGTATAAAGAAAGGGGGCGGCACGCCTCTAAAAGAAGTCATTTCATATGCAGGAAAACCGACTGAGAAAGGTTTTGTGTTTATGGACACCCCTGGGTATGACGTTGAGTCGGTATGTGGATTAGCAGCAGGTGGTGCACAGATAGTGCTGTTCTCTACTGGTAAAGGATCCCCGACAGGCTCACCAATAGTTCCGGTTATTAAAATCGGTACAAACCCTAAAGTTTATGAGATCATGTCCGAACATATCGATATTAATGCAGGTAAAATCATAGACCAAAACAAAAGCATAAATGATATTGGTAAAGAGATTTTTGACAAAGTCATTACTGTATCCAATGGGGAAAAGACTGCAGCCGAGAATGAACTAAATCAAGAATTTGCCATTTGGAGACTAGCTGAAAGTATATAAGTAACCTTATTGCAGCTGAAGAGAATTAAAGTAAAATATTAGAGGGTGTGGAAACTTATGATAAAAAAGAACTTGGAGAGAATTCCTGGAGGTATGATGGTCGTACCTCTTCTTCTGGCAGCAGTTATTAACACATTCTTCCCTGAACTTCTGCGAATTGGTGGCTTTACTCAAGCGTTGTTCGTAGATTCTGTCCCAGTTTTAGCAGCGCTCTACCTTTTGACCGCGGGGGCCCAATTAAATGTTAGAAGTTTTGGCGTGAGTGTTGCAAAAGGTGCTACACTTCTTGGGATAAAGTGGTTTGTTGCCGGAGTCTTTACTTTCTTAGCATATTTCCTGGCTGGTCCAACCGGTTTGTGGCTCGGTTTAGCTCCGCTTGCAGTTATGGCAGCTATGTCTAATAGTAATGGAATTGTCTACATGGCAGTAGCTTCACAATATGGTAATAAAGAAGATAAAGCTGCTTATTCTGTACTTGTATTAAATGATGGGCCCCTTCTAACTATGGTAGCTTTATCAATATTCGGAGCTATGGGATTCGTTGAAGGAATGTTTTCCGCGACTGCTTTCATTACAGTATTGCTTCCGTTAGTTATTGGAGTCATCATCGGTAATACAGATATGGAACTAAGGGATATGTTGGTGAAAGGATCAGATATCATCATCCCTTTCCTATCATTCGCATTGGGTATGGGCATCAACTTAACGGATGTTGTAAAAGGTGGCTCGAGCGGCATTCTTCTTGGTGTTGCTACAGTCGTATTCACTGGAGGAGCAGCTTACCTGGTATTTAAAGCGTTGGGGTGGAATCCCATCGTCGGAGCCGCAGAAGGAACTACAGCGGGAAATGCAGTCATGGTACCCGGTGTCATTGCTGCTGCCAATGCATCGTTTTTGAGCGTTGCACCACTGGCTACTGTTCAAGTTGCAGCCTCGGCTGTTACAACAGCAATTCTGATTCCGATTGTACTTGCATTATTAGTGAAATACACAAAGGTTGAAGGTGAATCTATAGCTTTAGAAGATCAAGAAACTGTTCATCAAATAAATAGTGCAATAAGTGAGAATAAGGAATTTGCATTTGCAGGGAAGATTGCCGATATGGATGTTAGTAAGGTTTCGACAGAATCGTATGACAAAGGATCGCCTCTAAGAAAATAGTACTAGGCATTCTAATAATAATTTTTTACATATTTTTATGGTGTGGAACAGTTTTGCTGATTTATAGTTATTCAAAAGATGGCTCACAATGAAACCAAGGTATTAATCTTGAAAACTCATTGTGAGCTGTCTTTTTTTATGAAAAATAATGTTTCGAATGATCGAAATATAAACAAAAGAGATACAAATGAATTTCATAATTCAAAGCTTTGGTCTTAACCTTTTCAATGCATCAAAATGAAGTGCCACCACAAAATCTGTATAATGATAGTCGATTAAACGATCTGTGATCGGTGTTAGATATGCATTTGTCGCAATCTATAATAAGTTTACAAATGCAAAAAAATGCACGCTCGAAAAGGAGAACTGGGCATTTACAGACTAGATGAAATTATACTGGAACAGTTATACAGTCATAAGACAAGCGTCAGGCTACGACACTAGACGGTTCCTTAACAGAAGAATAATTCACATTGTTCAAAAGTGATGCGAACCTACCTTATAACCCGAAAATCTAGAGAAGAAACACTATATAAATAACACATTCCTTACAAAACATTTACACAGCCTTCTCCGTATATTAATAAACTTCTAGTAGAGTAAAGTTGATTACAAATACAGGAGGTTGTTAATTGTTGAAGAAGATGAGTAAGACCATCGTACCCGTAGTAGCACTATCGGCAGCATTAATAGGTGGAGCCGTTTGGACTGGGAATTATTCAGCGAGTTCAGCTGACGAAGTGAAACAAGATGACGCGCCAGAGATCAAGAACGTCATATTCTTGATTGGAGATGGCATGGGGAGCTCCTATACATCCGCTTATCGTTACTTCAAAGATGATCCGACTACCCCTGAGATAGAGTTAACAGCGTTCGATCAACATCTAGTGGGACAACAAATGACGTATCCTGATGATGACGAAGAAACGATTACAGATTCAGCGTCTGCAGCCACGGCTATGTCGTCTGGTGTCAAAACATACAATAACGCAATTGCGGTAGATAAACAGAAAGAGCGTGTGCAAACTGTCCTTGAAGCGGCAAAAGAAGCAGGGAAATCGACTGGGCTCGTCGCTACTTCTGAAATTACACATGCCACCCCAGCCGCTTACGGTGCCCATAATGAAAGTAGAAAGAATATGGATGAGATTGCCGATGATTATTACAATGAACGCATCAATGGCGAGCATACAATCGATGTCCTTCTCGGCGGTGGGAAAAAACACTTTGTCAGAGAAGACTTGAGTCATGCACACTCATTTGAACTGGATGGCTATGGATATGTCACGACGAAAGAAGAATTAGTGGAAAATAAGAATGATAAAATACTGGGATTGTTCGCGGATGGCGGCATGCCCAAAATGATCGACCGTCCAGCAGAAACACCTTCGCTGGAAGAGATGACAGAAGCGGCGATTGAGCGATTGAAGAAAAACGAAGAAGGATTTTTCCTCATGGTTGAAGGCAGCCAAATCGACTGGGCGGGGCATGACAATGATATTGTCGGTGCGATGAGTGAAATGGAAGACTTCGAGAAAGCATTCCAGACAGCGATCGAATTTGCGGAACAAGATGAGCATACAATAGTCATTGCTACGGCGGATCATTCAACTGGAGGATTCTCCATAGGGGCGGATGGCGTATATAATTGGTCAGCTGATGCGATCAAAGCAGTGAAACGTACACCGGCATTCATTTCACAACAGATTGCAGACGGCAACGATGTAGAAGAGACATTGATACGCTACATTGACCAAGAAAGTTTTCCGTTAGAACAGAAAGAAATAGAAGCAGTTCAAGCGGCAGGTACAGAGGCCGGTGATATTGAAACGGCTATCAAACACATCATCGACACACGCTCCTATACGGGGTGGACAACCGGTGGACATACTGGTGAAGATGTACCTGTTTATGCATATGGACCGTCTAAAGAGCGCTTTACAGGTTTGTTAGATAATACCGATCATGCGAATATCATTTTTGACATGATTACGGGTAAGAAGTAAGTTTATGTATTATGGAATGAATGAAAAAAGCGCCTTCCTATCGTCAAGATGGGAAGGCGTTTACTTATGATTACTCGAAACTCCAATACTTCGAGTGCTGGCGGATAACAGCTTGAACAGCTTCTTCTTCATGAGGGAATAATGTCTCTACTGGTACATCAAAACCTTCCATGAACGGATCTTCTACATCGGTTTTTATTCCGCTTAAAGCTTCTACAATTGCTAATGAACAGAATGGAACGTAAGCTGCACTATATCCACCTTCGTGACATAATACTAAACGACCGTCACAATGCTTATCTGCAAGGTCTTTCATGAAATTAGCAAATCGTCTGAAACCATCCGATGTCACCATCATACGTGCCAAAGGATCAAAGAAGTTTGGATCTTGGCCGGCAGATACGATGATCAGCTCTGGCTTAAATTGATCAACAATCGGCCTTACAATCTTTTCAAACGCGTTCATATAACCAGCATTTCCTGTACCGGCAGGCAACGGAATATTCACGTTATACCCTTCACCTTTTCCTTCACCAGTATGCTCTACAAATCCGCGTCCAGCAGGGAATAAACGATCTTGATGGAGCGAAATGAACAATGTATTGTCATCTTCATAGAATGCTTGTTCGGTTCCGTTACCATGGTGTACGTCCCAATCAAGGACGAGTATGCGTTCTAAATTATACTTTCGTTTAGCATGTTTTGCAGCAATTGCCACATTATTAAATAAGCAGAACCCCATACCTTCTTGTGCTTCCGCGTGGTGACCAGGGGGCCTAGTTAATGCGTAAACATTTTGTACATCGCCATCCATAACAGAATCCACAGCCGTCATGGCCCCACCAGCAGATAAGAGGGCAATTTCATAAGAGCCTCTACCTACAATAGCGATTTGACCAGCATCGCCACCGTTTGCTGCACTTAGCTCTTGAACTTTATCAATATAACTTGGTAAGTGGAATAACTCAATATCTTCTCTAGTTGCACGTTTTGGAGCAATGGATTCTAGTTGGGGAGTCAAACCGCAAATATCCATCAGATTTTTGAAGCGTCTCTTTGTTTCTGGATCTTCACCGTACGTGTGGCTTTGTACATAGCCACCAGATGCTAAATGTAATGCACCCGATCCATTATCATGCCAGAAATAGCTTTCATCGTAAATAAATCCTGTTTTCTTCATTTGACTTCCTCCTCTTAACCTCTGTAATATTGGTGTTGTACTAATTATGCCGAATTATTAGATTAGTGTATATTACACAAAAGGATAACATTTCTACTCATTTTCAAAGAACGTCATGATGTAGTTGGTGACCAATTTATCGTAGTACTGGAGGAAATTATATGAATTTAGCGAAGAAGGATTATCAAAGTATTATTAATATAATTAATCAAACTCACTATGATTCCAATGTTATACAATCATCACTCTCCAAGTCATTTGCGTTACATCACTCATTATTGTGGCATGCGGATACAAAAGGTAATATGCATAATCTGAAATTCTATAATTTCGATGAACAGATGATGCTTGACTATACGGAAGTTCACTACACGAATGACGTTATGCATCCCCAAAAGCACTTATCTAAACTAGCGGATACTCAAGAAACAGTGTATAGAATAAAAGAAGTAACCACTCCTGGAGAACTGGACAAGTCATTGTACAATCAGTTTTTCGAAAGCCATCAAATAATTGATCAAATGGTCATGTACTTTGCGACATCCACTACCATATATGGCGGTATTGGCTTTGTGAGGTTTAAAGGGGATAAGCCTTTCACACGGAGGGATAAAGCTATACTACAAACACTTTCCGTACACCTGCAGCACGTAGTGAAGAATACATTAAACACACGGAAAGCTGAGACGAAGAATACTATGATCGATACAGTTGCTACACATCAAGCGAATCTCTCCAATAGAGAATTAGAAGTCTTCGAGTTAGTCACCAAAGGATATAGTAACCAAGAGATTGCGAATCAATTATGGATCACGATCAATACTGTAAAGAAACATCTACGAAATATGTATGAGAAGTACGAAGTCAATAGTCGAACAAGTTTGATTTATAAGTTGGAAGGATTGTCAAATACATGACGAGCTATATGAAAGCGCTATCCTGAATCTGAAGTAATAAAACGTCATAAACAAGAAGTTACAGCTCAAAACACGAGCTGTAACTTCTTTTTTTGTGCGCAAATATAAACAAATAAAAAATAAAAATAAAAAAGCAGTATCCTTTTTGAAAATACTCTCTATATGACTAATGAAAGAGAAAATAATCAGACAGGGGCGTGAGAATTTGAAACGACCAATCCAAGATGTCAGAATACCGTTTTCGCCAAAATTCGCAGCAGTGGTCGGCATTAACGAAGCATTATTTCTGCAACAATTGCATTATCGATTACAGATCTCAACCAATATCAATCAAGGCCATAAGTGGGTGTATAACACCTACAAGCAATGGACGGATGAGTTTCCTTGCTGGACGATTCATCTGATTAAACGGCTCATCACCAAACTTGAAAAAGAAGGATTGATCATTACATCCGAGTATAACAAAATGCCGATGGACAGAACGAAGTGGTATCGAATTGATTACGAAAAGCTGTCACAGCAAGGGGGTGGTTTTGTACCCTTCGAGCAGACGGAATCAGTCTACTCAGAAGAGCAAAACCGTCTGTCAGAGAAGAGCGTTTTGCTCCCAGCAATAACCAAAGAACTTAAACAAACGACAAAGAATACAAGAGCTAGCGAGAAAAATCTCGCCACTATTTCTTCTGTCATTGATTATTTAAACCAAAAAGCTTCTAAACGATTCAGGCATAATACGAATACGACGGTGGACCTTCTTCATGAGCGGATCGAAGAAGGCTACACACTGGCCGACTTTAAATTAGTGATCGATACGAAAGCAGCGCAATGGCTCCATCACCCACAATTTCGTCACTACTTACAACCATCCACATTATTCAAAGCAGAGAAATTTGAAAACTATTTGAATGAAGCCCCAGCTGAAATAGCTCGGTCGATTGTATTGGAAGCCTATGTATCACCCACATTAGATTTTGAAAAAGGAGAGAATGCATATGAGTTACGAACTTGCTGAAAAGAGCTTACTAGGTGCGATGTTTGAAGAAAATTATTTAATTCTCGATAGTCACATGCAAGCGAAATTTTTCCAGGGGCATGTTCATCAAATGATCTACATGGTCATGAGGGATTTGGCGCAGAAAGGAAAACCGGTAGACTATATTACCGTTATGACTGGAAGAGAACCAAGCGAGCTCGGAGGAGTCAATTACGTATATGGGCTCAAACGATTTGCGAATGTCGTACGTTTTGATGAATACGAAGAAATGCTTATCAACCAATGGAAAAAGCAAGAAACGGCACGAATTTTACAGCAAGCGATTGAACATGAGTGGAGCACGGATGACGTACTGCGTGCTTTAGGTGAACTAGAAGAACTCCGTAGCAGTAGAGAAGCGACAACTTTAACGGAACATCTACTCACACAATATGAAAGACCATTCAGACCGGATGAAACCAAGCCTGGCATCTCAACAGGACTTAGCGATTTGGATAAAATCTTGAACGGCTTCCAAAACTGTGAATATGTCATCGTCGCGGCTCGGCCATCGATGGGAAAAACGGACCTGCTTAACCATTTCGCACTACAGGCCAGCAAAGATGGACATATGCCGATCATCTTCTCACTTGAAATGAGCCGTAAATCGATGATTGATCGAATGATCGCTTCGACAGGTGAATACAATCGCTTACGAATGCGCAATCCGTATAAATATTTCACCGAACCACAAAAAGATCGATGGACATCCACGTTGAATCGCTTGAATGGTGGGGGGATCCATATTGACGACCAAAGCACGTTAACCGTTAGAAAAATTAAAGCAAAAGCACGGAATATCATTAAAACCAATCCGACAAAACGACCGATTATATTCATTGATTACTTACAAATCATTCGTTCTGAAGGCAATGTAAGCAATCAAACGGTAGCAATCGGACAGATCAGCAATGATTTAAAAGCAATGGCAAAAGAGTTCAACTGTCCAGTCGTCGTTTTATCGCAGCTATCAAGAGCATCTGAAATGCGGCATGATAAACATCCCGTCATGAGTGACTTGCGTGACTCAGGAAATATTGAACAAGACGCTGACGTCATCGCGCTTCTCCATCGTGAAGATTATTACGACAGAGATAAAGCACCGACAAATTTAATGGAAATTGAAATTGCTAAACACCGCAACGGACCGACCGGCACGATCACGACGATCTATAGCAAAGAAACCGGCAAGCTATACGATTTCGATCAAGACCACTACAAAAGGAGAGAAAACAGATGATCACTGTTCAAGACATGTTTGACTACGCACTAGAAATGGATTTATCCCACTTGGCCCACAGCATTTACTGGGCCTTACAAAAAGATCATGTGACATTCTACGACGACAGTAAAAAACTACAAGCCATCGAATTCGATGAAGTGGAAATTCAGCGAATGATGGAGAAAAACGAATTGAATTTCGGCACAGTTAAATTATTTGTGATCGACGGTCGTGATGACTGGTACGCCTTTTACCTAGCAGAACATTCACTGGATGCCTTCCGACTACATGAAGAATTATTTCGAGAAAAGCACCGCAATATCACACGAGCCGACCGACTGATGATCCCCTACATGACCTTTGCGGAAACCGGTGTCGAAGAATGCCTGTATGAGCATAGGAAAGAGATTATTACGTACCCAGCGTATGTGGGTCACGCCAAAGCGGGAGAGCGTGTGTTGTATATGGCGGAGGTGGGCGCATGACGCAAGAAGAACGGGGCGTACTGATCTTAGTGATTTGCCTGCGCTCGAATTATTCGATGCGTTATGTAGAGCAGATGGGGGACGACGAGTTGGCGGCGTTGTACGAGAGGATTGTAGCCGAGTGGTAAATGAAATCCGCTGCGTCATAGGCGGAAGTAAAAGTTATATGAATATAATTGAATCTAATTACCCATATATTTAGATAATTTAAAATGATACCTTATACATAAGGGTATTCCATAACCCTCCTAGGCTATCGCCACCAAAGGAGAATATAAGATGAAAATAGAAGAACTTAAGCACACCGATTGGATCAACAAAAACAAAATTATGGCGCTTAGCTTTGGACTGGCGGCAGGACTTGGACTCCTTGCTCAAATTCTACTTCAGTCATCGATAATTATTATTACATCGGTTGCCATTCCGTTCGTCGTCGCCATCCTTTTTTACGTATTTATGAACACATCCACTTTCATCGCGAAATACTTTCCGTACATTTTGGTCTTTTTAACATTTTGCATTTCCATGAGTCTAATACTCTTCTCGAGTGCGAACTTAGGGACGATCGGTGTAATCTATTTGGTCTTAGTATTAGGTGCCGTGCATGGGAAAATGCGTATTATTGGATTTGCCTACGTATTGAGTTTACTTGCATTACTCGTGAACAATAAATATTTTATATCACCTGAGATTATTATTGGAAGCGGTTCCAACTTGCTTCTTCTTCATTTTCTCACAACACTTTGTTTGTTTTTATTGGTTAGACAGAATGATCGAGTCTTTCAACATGTAGAAGAGCTATTAGCACTGACATCGCAGAAAGCCGAAGAGGAACAAGTGCTGTTTGAGGAGCTGGATACAGCGGTGACGAAAATCACGTCTAATCTAGCATTTATTCAAACGAATGCGGCCAGATCCACTACTTCTCAGCGTGAAATGTTAGAGGCGGTCAATGAAGTAAGTTCAGGCAGTCAACATCAAGCCGATCATATTGCGGAGATTGCGGAAAACGCAGAACAAACACATGAAGCGATTCAAGAGATCTCGACAGGACTTGTTGAACTTGGTGACAAAACGAACGACGCAGGGAGTAAAGCGGAAGCAGGAACTGCTCAAATGAATCGATTGAAAGACAGTCTGGATACATTTGCCGAATTCTTTACAGATTTGAATGATACATTCGGTATTCTTTCTAGTAAAATTGACGAGACAAATGCATTTGCCAGTTCGATTAAACAAATTACAGAGCAAACGAACTTATTGGCCTTAAATGCATCGATTGAAGCCGCACGTGCAGGCGAACACGGTAAAGGCTTTGCGGTTGTGGCGGATGAAATTCGTAAACTGGCGAGATTAACGGATGAGACACTTAAGAAAATCGACACGAATTTAGTGGAGTTAAATAGTACAAATACGATTGCGGTTGGAAAATTACACGAAGGCTTGAAGCAACTGACGATGCAAAACAGTGTGGCGGATGAATCCAGTGCATCCTTTGGTATGTTGCATCACGTCATGTCCACTTTGCAAAACGAGTTAGCTACATTCATCCGTGAATTTGATATCATTACTGGACGAACATTGACGATTCGTGAACGCACAGTAGAATTCGCTGCGGTAGTAGAGCAGAGTACGGCGGCAGTGGAAGAATTAAATGCCACGCTGACGGAATTGGCAGGGGAGCAAGAAGAAATTGCTAACTATATTCATGAAACACATGACGAAGCGATTGCCATTCGTAGAACATAATATGCATTTGCAAATTAACACCACAGCAGCACATAAAAGAAGTTACACTCGAAAACAAGAGATGTAACTTCTTTTGTCTGTAGTTTTCTCTTTCAATTAAAAGTAACTTCCCATATATAGAGACAATTCTTAAGATTACCATTAGTATTGTATCTGTAGGGTGGCTTTGTCGTTCATCAAAGCGACGTACATGTAAATGATTGTATCGTTAGAGGTGTATAAATGGGATTGTTTTTCACGGTTATTTTACCGATTATTTCAGTATTCATAGTAGGATTCATATTACAAAGAGTCAAAGGCTTACATATTAAATCAATTTCTTCACTTTCAATTTACATACTATCGCCAGCTCTTGTCTTTTCGTCTTTATATAAGGCCGATTTCAATGCGAGCTATATGACGATCCTGATTTATATGTTTGCACTTTTTTATGCGATGGTGTTACTCAATAAAATTATGGCGAAAATCTTTAAATGGAATAAAAAAGTAGAAAGTGCCTCGATCCTAGCTACAGGTTTCATGAATTCTGGAAACTACGGTTTACCAGTCGTGTTATTTAGTTTAGGAGAAAAAGCACTACCGTATGCCATATTCATCATGGTCATACAATCACTGCAAAATAATTTCTTTGGCGTCTATTATGCGTCACGCAGTACGAGTGGCATCGGTCGATCCATCAAAATGGTCTTCAAAATGCCGACAACGTATGCTGCAATTTTCGCTTTCGTTTTTCAGTATTTCCACATTACGGTGCCGGAATCCATTATGTCTACGACGTCCATGGTCGGGGACGCTGCGATTCCGGTCATGATGATTATGCTAGGTATGCAACTAGGATCGGTTATTCGTAAGAAGCCAAATTGGCAAGTGGTCATTTCAGGCGTTGTCTTGAAAATGGTCATTGCACCAATACTTGCGTTTATTTTCGTGCTGTTCGTAGGAATGGATCCCCTAGTAGGGACGGTCCTCATCATTATTTCCGCAATGCCTACAGCGGCCACAACGACGATGTATGCGATTGAATTTGATACCGAGCCGGAACTGGTTTCCATGATCACGTTAATTTCTACGCTACTGAGTATTATCACGTTAAGTATTTTGTTGAATGTCATTATTTGAACGAACTAGCGGTCAATAGATTTATAAAATCCCAAAATAAAAAGAAGTTGGAGCCGGAACTGGCTTCAGCTTCTATTTCGTTGAGATTAACTTCAGTTATGACTTTGGCAAATTAATTGTAAAGGTTGTCCCTTTGCCAATCTCAGTATTTAGTAATAAGTTTCCACTATGATCTCTAATGATTTTTTCACAGATCAACAACCCTAACCCAGTTCCATCTACTTTTGACGACACGAAGGGGTCACCTATTTGACTTAGAATTTCGTCTGGGATACCATTACCATTATCGGAAACATCGATTGTAACGTGATCAAGATCATCTTTCACAATAAGCATGATTGTTCCAGTTTCCATAGCCTCAATCGCATTTTTGATTAAGTTAATAAACACTTGTCTTATTTTCAGTTCATCGCCAAAAATCGTCATCTGGTCGTTATCCGATGTCACGTGCATATTAATCGCTTTCATGTCCATATCCGATTCCATCTGAACCTTAACAACTTCGATTAATTCTGAAATATTGATCACCTTTTGATTGACCACATGTGTTTCAGCTAAGGATAAAAATTTAGATGCTGTTTGTTCTATTTCTGTTAACCCATTTTTGATACCATCAAATTGTGCTTGACTAGCTGCACTACGATCACTAGCAGTGAGATCCAACAATTGTAAACGCCCTTGAACAACAGTAAGAGAGTTGCGAAGTTCGTGTGCAATGATGGAAGCCAATTTTCCAGTGATGTCTAATTTATCTCTACGGATATCATGGTTTCGTAGTTCATTTTCAAACTTGAGTTGTTTTGAAACTCCTTTAAAATGAACAGGCTCTTTTTTATATAAATGCGAAGGTAAGAAATTAGTGTCTGTCATATGGTATTCATGCGTTTGCAAAAGTTCAATTAAGAGTGAACCAGATAAAGATAAACTATCATACGCACATACATTGATGTAATTCCTTGTGATATTCGCTACTCTAGAGAAAAAGTCATCAAAATTTTGTTCATGTAAAGCTACAGAAGGAATCAATGTTTTTATATTTTGAGGCCGCCATGTCACTAAGCCCCACCCGCGGAGAACATTTCCTTCTATAATATGCGGATCAAAAAAGTCATTTAAATTCTTTAAAACAGCTTCTGCATTAAAGTTATCATGCGTTTCATATGCCATATCGGTATCGACAAAATAAATATGATCCATTTGCTCTTCCGTATAACCCGCATTTCGAAGATTCTCCTTAACGGCAGCGAAACTCGTGGGTTGATCGACATATAAAATGATGTGGTTTTTATCCAATCCTTCAGCTACATAGGAAGTAGCATGTTCTATATACATGCTACGATCTGTGTACGTATACACCACATGGCCTACTAGTAAAGACTCTATGCCTTTAGTAAGTTCCATTTTTCTATTAGCATCGATTGAATGTGTAATATAAAAAACTCCTCTCTGTATAACAACTATAATTATAACATCTTATTTACTATAACGACCTATAATTTTGTAAACTTTTAGTATATTTAGTGTATTTTGCGAAAGGACGAGTACTGAAGCACGCTTTACATGTAAATATATAGTTCCAATGTAGTGCTTTTAATTCAAGCAATTACCTGTTTATAAAAAACTTTTATCTTAAGTTCATAAAATGGTTTACATGCACGATATATGGGGTATCGTAAGCAAAATAAGTCCATAAACTAGAAAGTAGGTGCCTTATGCTAAAATTATCAAACGAAGCATTGCTCGAAGCCTATGAGCGCACAGAGGAAATACGTGTAGAGCCAGCATTTATTGAGCTACTTAAAGAAGAAATACAACGTCGTGGTATATAGATGCCGTGGCGTTTTTTTATTGACGAATAGATCGAGTGTGTTGAACGAGGGGAAGTGCGCTCTTTTAAGGATATGCCCTCCATTACTTTCATTACATAATAAGAAAAGCTACGATACATAGAGGACAAATCTAGAAAAAGATTGGAGGGAGTAGCATACGAAATCGTCAATTTGAAATATTGCTGTATTTATTGAAAGTGAAAAAAGTAACCCATAAAGAATTGTCCGAGATGTTTGAAGTGAGTGTCAAAACGATTCAACGAGATGTGGATAAGTTATCTATGATGGGCGTACCCGTAACGTGTAAACAAGGAAATCAAGGTGGAATCTATATAGAAGAGAGCTACAAGTTAACCGAAAGCTTCTTCACAAATGAAGACTTGCAAACCATCACCATTGCATTGTCGATGTACGATAGCATCTCTTCAAACCGCAATAAAGATCAGGTCATGAAAAAACTGGCTCTTATTTCCCCGGAGTTGATTGATTTATTGGAGACGGATGCAAATGATTATTTCGTTGTGGATTTTGCAGGAGAAAAAATAGACATGACCGAAAGCGTTTATAAGAAAATCAATCATTGCTTGGATGAAGAAGTGTTACTTGCCATCACATGCGGCGGTGAACAGATCCTGGTCGCGCCCATAAGTTATGTATTACGGCCGGAAGGGTTATACCTATATGCTCACGACGAGGACTATCTATTGGTTGAAATCTCTGCAATTAAAAAAGCGCAGTGTACGGACATAGAATTTGAAAGAACATTTATTCCTTACAAAGAAAATACACAGTTCATTTTCAAATAAGACATTAGGTGTCCTATTACGATTGGTATAGTTATTTTCGGAGGGATATCCAATGAAAACTAACGTATATGAAAGCCAATCAATCAATAGACTCATCCTGACATTCTCCATTCCAGCAATCTTTTCTTTACTCATAGAAATGATGACAGCGGTTGTGGACACTTCCTTTGCGGGGCACTTAGGTAGCCAAAGCGAAAGTGCATTGACCGCAATGGGGTTATTATCCCCACTGATGGCGGTATTTGTTGCACTTCAAACACTGTTTGCAATTTCTACAGCTATTATGATTTCTACATATTTAGGTCGAAACGACAAAACAAAACTGAATAATTATTTCAAGAGTGGCTTCATCATGACGATCGTCGTCAGCGCCAGTACGTCATTCCTCGTCTACTTATTCATGCACTCCATATTGTCGATGCTTGGTGCCGAGGTGGAAGTATACGAACTGGCGCAAGATTATTTACGCATTATCCTAATCAGTAATATATTCAGTGCGATCGGGTATACGCTAACAAGTGTCATACGCGCATTCGGAAATCCAAAAGCGGAAGCCGTCATCATCGTTCTCTCTGTCGTCATCAACGTAGTAGGTAACGTCATTCTCACATTTGGTTTACAGCTCGGAATGGTCGGGATCGCACTCGGCACACTCATTAGTGAAGTAGTGTGCGCGCTGCTGGCTGTCATGTATCTCGTGAAAAACCATAACTGGTTTACTTCCAACCCCATTTCACCAAAAGCGTTCATCGCAATGTCGTATAATATGTTCAAAGTCGGATTCGCTCAAACGACGATTCAACTATTGGCAGGCGTAACAGCTTTCATCGTCAATTATCAATTGCTGACAGTAGGCGGCAATGCACATATCGCGATGTGGAATATTGCCAATAAAATGTACATGCTACTGTTGATGCCAATCATTGGGATCACACAAGCCGTTCAAACGATCATTGCGTACTTCAACGGAAAAGGCGATGAAGATAAAAAGCTAGTAGTCGTAAAGAAAACCGTACAGTACTGCTTCTTCTACGGAATCGGAATCACAGCGATCGTATTCTTAGTTGGAAAGTATATTCTCGTGCTATTTACAGGAAATCAAGCAATCATCGACTCGGTCATGTCGATCATCCAAGTGATCTTCATCACGTTTCCCATTCTCGGCGTGACGTATACGATCATGACGCTGCTCCAAGTGACAGGTAGCGAAATGAAAGCCGTCATCATTGGAGTAACGAGACAAGTCGTTTCCGTCATACCGCTTGTGATCATCTTGCCGACTATCTTCGAGAAATATGATATTTTCACAATCAGCCCGTCGTTTTCTATCTTCTTTGCGATTCCGCTCGCAGATATACTGACTCTCGGGATGGCTTTATCCTTCTTTAACACAGCGAGAAGTGGCCCCAGTGAAGAACGCTAATATTTTCTTATGAAAGAGAAAATCACTATTATTTAGAAGTAATGCAATCTATTATAATAATAATCAATCATTTGGCTATGAAAATGATGGACCTGGTATGAGCTCTCAAATGTTTAATTTGTTTCTTGAAAAGGAAAATTAGAAAGAAAAGGGGGGAGTCCGATGATGGAACCTGTACTTGCGTATAAAAATTGGACGTGGATTCGTATTGACGCAGCCACTCAAAACGAGATTAACGAGCTCCCGGATATTCCATTTGACGGCAAGCGCTGGGCGTTGTCGTTATCTGAACATCAAAACAATAATCTGAAAATGGACGGGTGTGAAGATGGGAAGGAATCGATGTGGGGGTCCGTCGTCTATTCCCAGAACGTGGATGTTCGCAGCGAAAAAGCCATCCTTCATTATTACCTTACAAAAGATATCCTGCTGACATCCGGCATGGATTCTACATTTTTTACGGGGTCTTCCAAACAGCAAGTACTGAATTACATGGACAGAGCAGAGGATGCGATCGAAGGATTTATGGTTCTGATCGGAGAAGTTACGAGCGTGTTCTTACAAGAAATTGAATGTTTTGAAGACCGCATGCATGATCTGCTGTGGAGCGTCAAAGCAAAGAATAATGAGCCAGTCTTTGAACAGATTATGGATAACCGGTACGAAATACTAGTTTGGAAAAACCTCATCATTCCGTTCACAGAAATTCAAGAAGCCACAGTAGAGGCATTCGGAGAAAACATCTTGGAAGGCTATTTCTACAAACGAACTTGTCGACGGATCCGACGTTGCCGCCAGACAATCCGAGAATATAACGAAGAAATAGGGCAGCTGATCGATCTTGAATCGATCATTTCCTCCTATCGAGGCAATGAAATCGTCAAAACGTTGACCGTCATCACCATGCTCTTCACGCCAGTAGCGGCTTGGGGTGCCTTATGGGGAATGAATTTCAAATTCATGCCGGAACTCGATTGGAGATACGGCTATTTGGGTGCGATTCTCGTCATCGCGCTCTCTACGTGGAGTTTATATTATTACTTAAGAAAGAAAAAGTGGATCGGCAGCGTATTGGAAAGTTCGAAGGATAAAAACTTCTAGAGTGATGAATAACAAGCTAGCAGTCTGCCAATCCAAAAGGAAAAAGTGCTATCCTAGAACGGAATAGCACTTATAATCAGTTGATATTCAGGTAAATCCATCATGTGTATGTAGTCAGGACACATACTTCGATTCAATTAATTCCACAATCGCATCCCCAACTTCACTAGTCGAAGCACTACCACCTAAATCTGGTGTCAATGCAGACTTCGTCACCAATAACTCTTCAATCGAATCCAACAACAACTTGCCCAAATCTTCAAATCCAAAGAAATCGAACATTTGACTAGCTGACCAAATCGCAGCTAACGGATTGGCTATATGCTGGCCCGCTATATCAGGAGCGGATCCGTGAATCGGTTCGAACATAGAAGGGTACGTCTTTTCAGGATTAATATTCGCCCCGGCAGCCAGTCCCATTCCTCCAGCGAGTGCAGCGCCTAAATCCGTCAAAATATCCCCGAATAGGTTCGACGTAACGACCACTTCGAATCGTGCCGGATCTTTAATCATTAACATCGCAGCCGCATCGACCAAATAGCTCGCCGTCTTCACGTGTGGATACTCTAGACTTACTTCTTCAAACACTTGATCCCAGAAGACCATCGAGTAATTCAATGCATTGGCTTTACTAATACTCGTCAACGTCTTCCCGAGACCCGAAGCCGTCTCAAATGCATAACGAATGATCCGCTCTGTTCCTTTACGAGAGAACACCCCCGTCTGCAACACCACTTCTTCCGGCTTGCCTTTAAACAACCAATCACCAGCACCCGCATATTCACCTTCACTATTTTCACGGATGAACAACATATCAATCGTTTCTTTCGTTCCGTTTTCAATAGGACAAGGCGCACCGTTCAATAACTGAATCGGTCGGATATTGACATATTGATCGAACTGTTTACGAATGATTAATAGTAGGTCCCATAACGAAATATGGTCAGGCACTCCAGGGAAACCGACAGCACCTAAGTAGATTGCGTCAAACTTCTCGAGTTGCTCCATCCCGTCACTTGCCATCATCTGTCCATGCTCTAAGTAATACTCGCAGCCCCATGGGAAGTGGGTGAATTCGAAGGAGAGTCATCCGTCGAGTTCAGCTACACGTTGCATGACTTTGATGCCTTCGTTAATTACTTCAGGGCCGATTCCATCACCGGAGATTACGGCTATTTTGTAGGGAGTCATTTGGTCACTCTTTTCTGTGTATTAGAATAATATTTTAAATATATAACTTTAATAGGGCAGATTATATTTATGTTACCTTGAGATTTTTTACATACGCTTAATGTAAAAATATTTAATGAGTATCTAAATCCTTTAAAACTTCTTTTGTGACTTTAATAAAATGTTCTGTTGCAGCTTTCTTTACACTGTTTTTTGATATCACCAAATTCAGTTTTGAATGAATAACGGGATCAGATAACTCCAAAAGTGGAGGAGGATCGAATCCCTCTAATTTCGAGAAGGCTTCTGGGCAAAATGCTATGCCCATGCCTCTCTTTACCATGCTAAGCATAGGCAATGTTTCGGTTCCCCAATAAATGACATTAGGACTAAATCCACGAAGATGACATTCTTCCAAGATATCGTCTGAGATTCCATGACCAAAAGTTGTATGTTGCAAAAAGAACTTTTCGTCTTTTAACTCTTCCAATGTAACCGAATTGTTTTTGGCCAAAGGGTGAGATGGAGGGAGGGCGACTAACAATCGCTCCGATAGTAAAGCCGTTGCATGTAGATCTTCTTTATTGAACACATTACGTAATATACCTATATCTATTTTGTGGTGACGTATTTGATCTAAAATATAAGCGGCATTTCCTTCTTTAACATGAACGGTTATAGGAATGTCGTGTTCGTTAAAATAATGGACTACCTCAGGAATAATAGTGAGATTAGCTATGGTCGAACAACCTATTGTGACATGGCCCCGTTGACCTTGGTGATGCTCGTTAATTTCTTGAGTAATTATTTCTGTAGAGGCTAATAACTCTTTCCCGCGTTCATACAACAACTCGCCGGTAGTATTTAGATGCATTCTTTTACCAACCCTATTGAATAAATCCACCCCGAGTTCTTCCTCGAAGCTTTTAATGGATGCACTTAACGGTGGCTGAGTAATATTGAGTGCTATGGCAGCCTTTGAAATGGTTCCATACTCAACGACTGCTATAAAATATTTTAATTTTTGAATGTTCATATTTAATAAACTCCTCCATTTATATATAGGAAAAAGGTATATAGAATACACTTGATATATATTTTACATTTATAAGATATAGATATATTATAGCATTATGTTTAAATCTTCTGAAAGCTTATTGATTAACTCATGGCGAAAAAGGTAGAAAATTAAACTTTAATAGAAAATTAGGGGGAAATAAATGATGAAAAACAGTAAAAGGTTCACAGTGTTATTCCTTGCATTGGCACTTGTTATTCTTACTGCATGTACTAAAGAAACGGGGAATGAAAGCGCTTCGAAGGACAGTTCAGATTTTCCGAAACGTCCAATTAATTTGATAATACCTTATGGTCCGGGAGGTAGCGCGGATGTACAAGCACGCTTAATCGGTCAATCCCTTCAAAAACAACTTGGTGAAACGGTCAATGTCGTATCTAAACCGGGGGCAGCTGGTGCGACAGGTATGAACTCACTGAAAGGTTCAAAACCAGATGGCTATACTATTATTTTGACAGCAGTAGGACCATCTACATTGACGCCAAATGCAAATGAAGTTGGATATAACGTATCGGAAGATTTTTATCCGATATCACAAATTTCCGAGGCTCCATATGGCATAGCTGTTAATTCAAATTCAGGTATTGGATCTTTGGACAATTTATTGGAATTTGCAAAAGAGAACCCTGGTAAAGCAACTTATGGAACAACAGGAGCTGGACTGCACCAACATGTTGTTACTTCAGATTTCTTAAACCAACTCCCAGATGTGGAGATGGAGCATGTCCCATTCGATGGAGGAGCAGAAGCAGTTAGTGCGCTACTTGGTAATCATATCACCGCGGCTGTTAATACTATTTCTGAGATTATTCCACACGCGGAAAGTAATGCACTCAAAATTCTAGCAGTGACTACAGATGAAAGATTGGAAAGCTTGCCTGACGTTCCTACATTCAAAGAACTAGGATATGAATTGGTCGGTCAAGGTGCGTGGTTTGGCTTTATGGCACCTAAAGATACACCTAAAGAAATCGTAGATACGTTAGATGACGCTATAAAAAACGCACTGGAAGATGACAAAGTTAAAGAGCAATTTGAAAATGCAGGGCTTCCTATTAAATACCTAAGCTCTGATGAATTTAAAGAAAAAGTATTAGTAGAAAATGAAAAAAATTCAAAAGTAATTCAGTCGTTAAATTAAAATAACACGACATAGGTGGTATGGAATCTATGAAAAAAGAAGTTAGTGATATTTCTACAGGTATTGTTCTATTGTTGTTTTCTGTAATCGGTTATTTTTATTCAGCAAAGTTAGCAGTAGATTCTACGACTAAGTATGGACCGGATTTCTTTCCGAGATTAATATTTCTTCTATTGATGATTACAGCTGTGTCTTTACTTTTGACCGCAATTCTGAGGTTCAAACGCAGTACAGAAATAATAGCAATTAGCGGAAAGATGATTTTTGGAGTTGTTTTCTTCATTCTGTTGTTAATTGGTTATATTGCGTTGTTCTTTCTTGCGGGATTCATTATCTCAACCATCATATTCCTTTTTATTGGGCAATGGTTATTTGGAATTCGGAAGATTCCAGTCTTGATCGCAACATCTATACTATTACCTTTTGTTTTATATTTTGTGTTTACTTTCCTCTTCAAAATTCCATTACCTTAAACTTTAAAAAGGAGGGGATTATGTGTCCCCAGAAGTTCTTGCAGGATTACTATTCGCATTGGCACCAGTTGCGCTTCTTGCTAACTTAGCAGGAGTTGCACTGGGGATTGTATTTGGAGCATTGCCTGGACTCACAGCGACGATGGGTCTTGCGCTATTAATACCGCTAACCTTTGGCATACCGCCTATAGTCGCATTTAGTGCTTTATTAGGGGTATATGTTGGTGCTGTTTACGCAGGGTCAATCACTGCAATCTTGGTTGGAACACCTGGAACGGCAGCAGCAGCGGCAGCGTTGTTGGAAGGACCAGCAATGACTAAAAACGGTGAAGCAAAAAAAGCTTTGACTATGACAACAGTAGCATCTGTAATTGGTGGAATATTCAGTTGTGTTGTACTAATCCTAATTTCACCGCAGTTAGCTAAATTTGCCCTGACATTCGGACCACCTGAATACTTTGCTTTAGCTCTATTTGGCTTATCGATAGTGGCAGGTGTTTCTGGTAAGTCTTTATTAAAAGGTGTGATTGCAGGTTTAATAGGCTTGTTCATTGCTTCTATCGGGTTAGATCCGGTAAAAGGAACAGAAAGATTTACCTTTGGCAGTGTAGATTTATTAAATGGAATTAATGTTGTACCTGCATTGGTTGGATTATTTGCAATTTCAGAAGTATTAACGAGGGTTGAAGGTAAGGGAGAACAGTTACGAAGTAAAATCGGATCCACTTCTATCGGCTTGAAGCTATCAGATTTAAAAAGAAACTGGTTTAACCTACTTCGTTCTTCAGTAATTGGAACTTTTATAGGGATTATTCCAGCAACGGGTTCAGGTGTGGCTTCTTTCGTTGCTTACAATGAAGCGAAGCGTGCTTCGAAAGACAAAACAAAGTTTGGGAAAGGGAACGTAGATGGTTTGGCTGCAACTGAATCTGCCAATAGTGCAGTAACAGGTGGAGCATTAGTACCTCTACTCACATTAGGTATTCCGGGTGATGTTATCACGGCTGTAATGCTAGGTGCATTAATGATTCAAGGGCTGACGCCAGGACCGATGCTATTTACAACAAATGCTGACGTAGTGTATGGAATTTTCATGGCGTTAATAGTAGCGAATATCTTCATGCTCGTATTGGGGCTTGGTGCAACTAAAATATTCCCAAAGTTATTGCGCATACCGGAAGGGATTTTAATGCCTGTTATTGTAGTACTTTGTGTATTGGGTTCATATTCTATCGCAAATTCAATGTTTGATGTAATGATTATGCTGATTTTTGGTTTGTTGGGATATGTAATGCTAAAAGTCGAATTACCTTTAGCACCTCTACTATTAGCAATGATCCTAGCGCCTATTGCAGAGACGAATTTCAGAAGATCTATGTTGTTGTCCCAAGAAAATTTAAGTATTTTCTTCACTAGACCAGTAAGTGCAGTCATTATAGCCATTACTGTACTCGTGTTTGGAAAAATTATATTTAACGAATTCAAAAAATATACGTTAGCAAGGAAACTAGAAAAGGAAAGTGATTGAATGATGAGCACTCAAGTTATGACAAAGCTTACCGATTACCTAGCAGGAAATGAACACGAGGCTTTGGATTTTCTTAAGTCGATTGTAAACACTGATAGTTTTTCTTACGATAAAGTAGGAGTCAATAATGTAGCCATGAAGATTATGGGGTTGCTAGATAGTAAAGGTATTTCTTATGAGGTCAGAGAAAATGAGGAATTTGGAAACCATATAATTGCTACAATTAAAGGTCGGAAAGATGGAAAAGTCTTATTGATGGGTCATATGGATACGGTTCATCCAGATGGAACGACAAAGGAAAGACCTTTCGCTGTAGAGGGGAATCTTCTGCGGGGACCTGGAGTGTCAGACATGAAAGCTGGCTTAGTTACAATGATTTATGCAGCAACAGCACTTAAGGAGTTTGTTGCTGAAGACTTATGCGATATTGAAATTTTATTTACACCTGAAGAGGAAATTGGTTCTCCGATCTCAAGGGCAGTTATTGAAGAGAGGGCCAAAGATGCGTTGGCTGTTTTCAATCTCGAAGCAGGACGCCCTGATGGTTCAGTTGTTACCGCACGGAAAGGGTCTGCGCACCTTAAGATTGAGGTAGAAGGAAAAGCTTCACACTCTGGCGCTTTCATTGAAAATGGGATTAGCGCGAATGATGAACTGGCGTGGAAAATGATCAAAATTAAAGAGCTAATGAAGAATGACAAGGATGTAACTGTTAATATTGGCATCATTAAGGGTGGTGTCAGTAATAATATGGTATCGCCACATGCAACAGCTACGGTCCATTCAGGATTTTGGAAAACGGAAGATTTTGATGAACTGTACAAAGGTATTGAAGAAATTGTAAATACATCATATATTCCAGGAACGAAGAGTACTTTATCAGGTGGAGTGAGTATTTTACCGATGGAATATAACGATGGCATAGCGCATCTTTATGAAATTGTGGAAAAAAGTGCGCAAGAAATGTCGCTGCCGATAACGGAGCAGAAAACCAAAGGAGCCGCTGATGCAGGATTTGCTTCATCCATTGGAATCCCGACTATATGTGCAATGGGTCCTGTAGGGGGAAATTGGCACGCTGTAGATGAGTATATGGAATTGGATACATTCCTTCCTAGAATGGAACTGTTGATGCGATCCGTCTTGTCGTTTTCTAAAAGTATTAATTGATACGTTAGTGAGTGGAAGATGAACCGGGTAGCGAAAACACCCTTGAATTGGTGTGTTTATTCTTGATTTAACTACTACAACTAATTAACGTCTTTATAATTTTGAAGGGTAAAGAGTACTTCTTGTCTTGACGCAAGATAAACGTCTATCATCTAATGGTCCTCATCATACAATAGGTGGGGACTATTTCATGTTCACAGCGCATGAATCATACTAATTGCATGATGAAGTAGAAAGGGTGTAGTAATGAAACAAAGATGGATTGATTATGCAGCCTTGATTACCGGCTCTTTAATTTTTGCGATTGGCATTAACTACTTCGCTATTCCTAACATGCTATCTGAAGGCGGTGTAATTGGCCTTTCCATTATCGCGCATTACGTATTCAACTGGTCAACAGCAGTTGCGAGTCTTGTATTGAACTTAGTATTAATTTTGGTAGGATATAAATTTTTAGATAAAAAGGCGTTTATCTATACACTGATTACGACAGTTTTCATGTCGCTATTTTTGCAACTGACCGTCAATTGGGGAGTACAATTCAGCAATGATACGTTCCTAGCTGCGCTGTTTGCCGGGGTGTTCGTTGGTGGAGGGCTTGGAATTATTTTTAGAGTGGGTGGAACCTCCGGAGGAACAACGATATTAGCTAGGCTGATGTCTCAATTACTTGGCTGGAGTGTAGGTAAATCCATACTCATGATTGATATCGCAGTGATCTTACTCTCGGTTTACGTTATAGGAAAAGAAAAGGCTATGTATACATTAGTAGCGGTCTATGTTGGCGCCATTGTGATTGATAAAATCGTGGATGGAGCAGATGATCGAAAAGCCGTAATGATTATCTCTAATCACCAGGAAGTAATTCGACAAGAGCTACTGACTACGATGGGAAGAGGAGTCACGATTCTAAACGGCCGTGGCGGCTATACATTGGAAAAGAAAGATATCCTATACTTAATCATCAATCAATCAGAACTTGTTCACCTCAGACGCATTTTACAGCATATAGATGAAGAAGCGTATGTCACAGTCAACAACGTGCAGGAAATATTTAAAAGAGGATTTAAGCAAGAGGTAGCTGAAAAACACTATTCAAGCAGAAGATAGGTATGGATAGTGTCATAAATATAACCGGACTTAAAATCATCTCAACTACGAAAATAAATCATAAGGTGTTTTCCAGTAGTTCCAGTACTTGTATTCCACTATGCTCTATAAAATCACTCAAAATAACCACTATCGCTTCCCTAACTTAAAAAGTAGAGGCACTATTACCAAGGTTAGGAATTAAAGTAAAATACGTGATCAATAATTTATCGTTTGAATTCAACAAAAGCTTTTCAAGGTAATATTTGCTCATGTGGATTGAAAGAAGATACTTGTTCAGTATCTTCAATATTATATGCATAGTATTCGCCGCTGAGGTGAAAGTCGGGTTATATAGAACTCTTTCTCTCAAAATAGCCATGCAACCGATACTCACAAATCTCCCGTACCCATTCAAATAAAACATCTTCATGCAGCTCCTCAATTTCTATCTGCGGTCCAAACGTACCACCCTCAAACACAAACAAACCTTTAGAAGATCCACTCCACTTCGTCATCGGCATTGTAGCGATCAACTTCGCTACCTTATCTTCATCATATTCTCGAAGCGACTGACCTTGTCTATCCGACAAATCTGCATCACGACGATAGGGTTTCTCCATTAAATACGCATGGAAGAAGGGGGAGACTTCTTTCGGTGTTACTGATTGATACCAATCCGATGCGCCTCTTGTCAGCATGTACTTTAGTAGAATCATCTTATAGCTTTTATTCATTAAAGTTTTATTAATTTCAATGAGTAGGTCTCTGTATTGCGAGAGTACTTCTTTCTCCAGCTCACTCAGTTCACCCGCATACTCCAAAAGAATCGGATACGTTTTGAACATCTGTTGTATAGCTTTGGCATCTTCGTTTGCTTTTAGGTGATATTCGAGATACGTCGGGCGGTGTCCTAGTTCTGCTTTCAAATCAAAATACGCATTGATCAGCCGCTGCTGAATCGGTTCGTTTAGTTTCATTGCTTCAAGTAAGTCAATGATAGCTGTTTCGAAATGGAATTCGAAATAGCCGCTCTCGGTAAATGTTTCGCTGCTAATCTTTGTAGGTAACTCCTTGTCTTCGTTAAACACTTCAAACTTCTTCCGCGCATTGCGATAGTTTCCGATCAAGTCGATAATGACGCAATGTGATTTACCGGTTGCTATACGTAGACCGCGGCCGATCTGCTGAGTGAAGACGGTCAGCGATTCGGTAGGGCGGGCGAATAGGAGGGTGTCTACACTTGGAATATCCACGCCTTCATTGAATAAATCTACAGTGAAAATGATATCAAGTTGACCTGTTTCTAGTAAGTTTCGTGCAGTAGTACGCGTATGTCGGTCTGTGTTTCCGTACAAAGCGAGTGAGCGGTAGCCGGCTTTGGTGAAGTAGTCGCTTAAGTAGATCGCTTGTTTGATGGAAGAACAGAAGCCGATCGTTCGCGTTTGTTTATTTTTGTTCCATGCGTCGAGTACTGCTTGTGCATAGCTGTCTCGTAGTTGCAGACGTAATAGTTCTTCTTCATCGTACGAGTTATTTCTCCATTTTAATTGACTGTAATCCGTTTCGTCCATTACGCCATAGTAGACGAAAGGGGCGAGCCAGTTTTGTCGGATGGCATCTAGGAAGTGGATTGAGATCGCTTCGTTGCCGTCGCATAGGCTGTAGACGTCTTTGTTGTCAAGGCGGTCAGGCGTTGCGGTCAGACCAAGTAGGAATGCCGGTTTGAAGTAGTCCAGTACCCGTTCGTATGTAGTGGCGGCCGCGTGATGGAATTCATCCACGACAATCAGGTCGAACGCAGTCGGAGAGAATTGGTGCAAGTGGTATTGTCTCGCGAGTGTCTGGATGGATGCGAAGACGAATTCCGTGTCTGCTTGTCTTTGTTGGCCGTTGTAGATTCCACTTGTACGGTTCGGAAAGACCCGTTCGAATGAAGCTTGTGCTTGCGTAAGCAATTCTTCACGGTGCGCGATAAAGAGTACGCGTTTGTATGATTCCGCAAAGAAAGCAGCTAGATACGTTTTTCCGAGTCCTGTTGCAAGGACAACAAGTGCTTTTTCGTAGCCAGCTTCAACGGTTTGATTTAACGCAGTGAGAGCAAGAACTTGCGCAGGTCGTGGATCTAAGACAGATGATTGATACGGTTCTGTTGGATCGACCGTGCTGCTTTCTTCTTGTTCCGTTGCACCGAATGTCATGTCGATTTCAGTTTTAGGTTCCCATACTGAACTAAAGGGTAGTTTGCGATTCGTTTCGTCGTATCGTGTTCTATACAATTCGATTTGTTCATTGTTGATTGGTACTGTGTTGGCAGATAGGAACAACTTCATGAATTCATTTGCAGACGTTTCGAATAGTTCTTCGTCTACTGTCGATGGTGCGTAAAGATTCCATTCGATTCCTTTCGTCAAGGCGGAGCGCGATAAGTTAGACGATCCTATAATGACGGTGGCGCTGTTTTTTGATTTGAATAGATACGCTTTTGGATGAAAGGATGTACCGCCACTTTCGATCATGCGCAGTTCCGCAGCAGGTAATCCTTCATGTAATAATTGCAGGGCATCGGGTTGTGTAATCGATAAATAATCACCCGTCAGTATTTTGATATCCGCGCCACGCATAGAAGCGTCACGTAAAGCGGGCAGTACTTCGTTCACGCCAGATTTCATCATGAACGCGGTCATCCAGTAAATCGTATCCGCTTCGGCAGTTAGTCGCTTTAAGTCGCTTAGCAAGTCTTTCGTCAGTAGACGCAGTTTAGTCATCCGCCACTTCCACGAGATAAATTCTTTCATTAAACCCACCACGGGCTTTAGCTTTCTCTGCGCGTACCGATTCCAATTCCTCTACCGTTACACCATGATAAGCCGCTGCCGCATGAATGAGTTCCAGTAGATCAGATAGTTCTTCCACAGCATCTTCCGCGTTAGTTGCTTCTTCGTACTCCGCCAGTTCTTCGTGCATCTTTTTATTAATTTCCGCTATGTAGTGTGAATCATTCAGTACGCGGGTCACGCACGTTTTTCCGTCCGCTTCGATGATTTCTGGAATCAGGTCGCGTACCAGTTTATTGTAGATGGGCATAGAGATCTCTCCTTCAATTCCGTAATTTGCTTTATTCTACCATAATCCATCATAAACTGTGATGACCAAAAGCGCTTCACTGTCGAAATATCGAAATATATAGTATTCCTAGTGACTTTAAATGTAAATGTCTTAGCTATATCTAAAAATGATTGACTAGTATAGGCGAATAGTAAATAATAGATAGTAAGCAACTCTTTTATATATAATTAGTTGTAGGTACTTTGAATTATAATTTAGTATTAATTTCCTTTTATTAAGGAAATGAGGAGGCGGAGCGAATGCTTTCGACACCAAACTACCAAGAATATACACAAATTTTCGGAACCTATTCATTGAAGATGATGTTCATATCGTTTTTAGTGATGGGATTCGCATCCTACACCACTCTCGTATTATATGAACGTATGCAAAAGCCTAGTATTTTCAAACAGGGAGTTTGGTTAACCCTTACGTCTTTGTCTATGGCATTTGGGATTTGGGCTACACATTTTCTAACTTTCAATTCATTATTACTGCCAATTGAGATTCATATACAGTATGGTTGGGCAATTTTATGTATTGTACCCGTCTTTCTTGCGTTTTTGCTGGCGTTCCACCTTGTGCAAGGTCCGTTGAGGGTATGTTGGCGGCATATAGTAGCAGCGTTGCTCATTGTGATTGGGATGAGTACGATGTATTTTTTGAGCGCAAAATCGATTAAGGTGAATGCGTATATAGGTTTTGATTGGAAACTAGTGGTTGTGAGTAGTATAGTGGGCGGATTGTTCGCCTTTATAGCAATCCACGGTGTGGGTAAGACAAAGCGTGTTGTGATTTCTAAAGTGTTTGCTACTTTGTATTTAACAGTTGGTACACTCGTGATGCATTATTTTGTCATAGGGGGTACTAACTATTATATAGAAGAAGGACAAGCGTTAAGTGAGTCCGTAATGCATATGGATATTATGAATACGTTGATCGCCGTTGGGGTTGGGCTGTTGCTTGTTGGGATGTTGTTGACTTCCTATATTGACCGTTATGTCGATTATTGGCTGAAGTTTTTCGATGTTCTGACGAAACTGCCGAATCGACGGAATTGGGAGCGTTGTTTGACGGAAGACATCGCAGTGGGAGATGTCGCGATTTGGAATTTCCCAGATCTACCGCGCATCAATCAATTATACGGCTACTCAGAAGGGGACAAGATTTTGCAGCAAATCGGATCGTTGCTTGCGAAGTGGAAGCCTTCTTACGCTCAGCTGTATCGTGTCAGCGGAAATCGATTTCTCTTTTGTGTCGAACATGCAGGACGAACTGCCGATTTTTATAAAAACCTAGTTATCATGCAGCGTGAAATCGATCAACTACTGCCTATTTCGAACCAAGAGATGCGCTATGCATGTGGTTTAGCCAAGGCTGATCAGAACAAGTCTGTGAAAACGTTATATAAAGAATCGTTAATGGTCGTGGAACAAGCGGCAGCTTCACATGAATGGGGATTGATGACGTTCAATCCAGCCATCCATGGAATGTCTTACGAGCAAGATGTTTTACGTGATATTTCTCAGGCGCTTGATGAAAAACACATTTATCTTGTCTATCAACCGAAAGTAAAAGGTACTTCACATGAATTTGTTGGCGTGGAAGCATTGCTTCGTTGGACGCATCCAAAACTCGGAGCGATTCCGCCGGCTACGTTCGTTCCAATCTTGGAGCAAGAAGGGCGAATGGGGGAAGTGACGGACTGGATCATTCGTGAAGTGTGCAGGCAGATTCATAACTGGGATTCCCAAAGTATTCACGTACCGCAAGTAGCAATCAATATTCCAGGTGAATACGTGACCGATCCGCATTTACTCGATCTGTTATGGAAGGAAACCAATGCGTACCGACTGGATCCAGGTCGTATTGAACTGGAGATGACGGAAACGAGTACGGCGAAATCCACCACCCAGGCTATTGCTGCGATGAAGCGATTCAGGCGCTATGGTTTTTCAATTGCCCTCGATGATTTCGGGACAGGCGTGTCGTCTTTATCCTTTTTACAGCAGATGCCCATTACGACGTTGAAAATAGATAAGTCCTTTACGGATGGGGTGCCGGCGCCAGCGAAGAAGTGCGCGGTACTGAATGCCATAATAGCGATTGGCTGCTCGATGGATCTAACCATAGTCGTCGAAGGGGTAGAAAGAGTAGAACAAGTGGAATTCTTACTGGATTTGAAACCGGATCTGACGTTCCAAGGGTACTATTTCTCGAAACCATTGACGGTTCCGCAGTTTGAAAACTGGCTTTCGGAGTCGAATAAGCGGGGGTTCGTACATCCATGACCTGATATGGTGAGGAGATTTATTTATATTTTCATAGATGGATAGTTCATTGGTGTGATATACTAGTTCTATCGCACCAATGAATTGTATATTCTATGAATACATACATTAGCAATAGACCATATCGTCTGAGAGGGTGGAAGAATTTGTCCAATGATTCAGGAATTTTATTGGAAAGCGGCACAAATGAGCTGGAGATTGTCGGATTTGAGATGCAAGGAAACCGCTATGGCATCAACGTGATTAAAGTGAAGGAAATCATTATGCCATTGAAGATTACACCGATTCCCCATGCGCATTTTGCGGTGGAGGGAATTATTCAGCTGCGCGGTGAAGTATTGCCGGTTGTCAGTATGGAGAAAATCTTAGGTATGGCGCCTTCAAGTCATCCAGAAGATGCAAAGTATATCGTCGCTGCGTTTAATAAACAAACCGTCGTTTTCCGGGTACATAATGTAACGCAGATCCACCGTATTTCTTGGAATCAAATCGAGAAACCTTCTGGTATTTATGCAGCAGAGAATTCCCAGGTGATTGGCGTTATCAAACTTGATGGCGATATGTTGCTGCTGCTTGATTTCGAAAAGATCATTATGGATATTAATCCGGATGCAGGGATTAACGTGGAGCAAGTGAAGAAGCTTGGGAAGCGTGAGCGTTCAGATAAACGCATTCTGATTGCGGAAGATTCCCCGTTATTGCGTAAGTTATTGTATGACACGCTCAGTGAAGCCGGCTACGCGAATCTCGACTTTTATGAAAACGGGAAAGATGCCTTTGATTATCTAGGGACACTAGTGGCGGATGGTGTGGATGTGAAGGAGGAAGTCCAGTTGGTCATCACGGATATTGAGATGCCGCAAATGGACGGACATCACTTCACGAAACGCATTCGCGAAACCCCTCAACTTGCCGGACTGCCGATTATTATCTTCTCTTCACTCATCACAGATGACCTGAAGCATAAAGGGGACAGTGTCGGAGCGGACGATCAAGTCAGTAAGCCGGAAATCGCAGAATTGGTATTGAAGATTGATAAGTATATATTGTAAGAATGAGAGAC
>NZ_PDYX01000140.1:0-368 GCF_002743265.1 Sporosarcina sp. P29
GTGGGGTAACCCTTAGGGGAGCTAGCCGCCGAAGGTGGGACAGATGATTGGGGTGAAGTCGTAACAAGGTAGCCGTATCGGAAGGTGCGGCTGGATCACCTCCTTTCTAAGGATTATGTTTTCTTGCCTGAAATACGGAAGAAACATTCGGAAGATAGATCTTCGATCTATCACGTTAACGTTTTGCGTTCAGTTTTGAAGGCTCATTTTGTGAGTGTTCAAAACTTTTTTCTTGTTCATTGAAAACTGGATAAAACGACATTGAAAGTAATCAAGTAATCAACCGAGTCGCATGTATGCGATTCAAGCAATCTTTTTAACCTTCTGATTCCTATCGCTAGGATGAAGTTGGACCTTTTATAGGTTAA
>NZ_PDYX01000141.1:0-367 GCF_002743265.1 Sporosarcina sp. P29
GCGCGCTCCAGTGAATCCACCAGCATCCGCGTCGCCGTCGAGAAAGTTGACCAGCTGATTAACCTGGTGGGTGAACTGGTGATTACCCAGTCGATGCTGGCACAGCGGTCTAACGAACTGGACCCGGTGACCCACGGCGATCTGATCACCAGCATGGGGCAGTTGCAACGTAATGCCCGCGACCTGCAGGAATCGGTGATGTCCATTCGTATGATGCCGATGGAATATGTCTTCAGCCGCTTCCCGCGTCTGGTGCGTGACCTGGCCAGTAAACTGAATAAACAGATTGAACTGACGCTGATGGGCAGCTCCACCGAGCTGGATAAAAGCCTGATCGAACGCATTATCGACCCGTTAACGCACCTGG
>NZ_PDYX01000142.1:0-367 GCF_002743265.1 Sporosarcina sp. P29
TTGCAGGCTCTTTCGGACGACGTGCTTCGAACAGATCCGCAACGCGTGGCAGACCACCGGTGATGTCCTTGGTACCGCCGGATTCCTGAGGAATACGCGCCAGGGTGTCACCAGAACTGATCTGTACGCCATCTTCCAGCTGTACAATCGCTTTACCCGGCAGGAAGTACTGCGCAGGCATATCGGTACCAGGGATCAGAACGTCGTTACCCTGAGCATCAACGATTTTCAGTGCAGGACGCAGATCTTTACCACCGGCAGTACGCTCAGCAGAGTCCAGAACGACCAGAGAAGACAGACCGGTCAGCTCGTCGGTCTGACGAGTAATGGTCTGGCCGTCGATCATGTCAGTGAAGCGGATGAAACC
>NZ_PDYX01000143.1:0-367 GCF_002743265.1 Sporosarcina sp. P29
TGCTTGAAGGTGTGCAGCCGTGACGGGTATGGCCGACGACGATGGACGGGCGGGCGATGAGCAGCGGCAGGCCAGGACAGTGCTGGCGCATCAGCTGTTCAATGGTGGATTTCGAATAGGTATATTCCACCAGATGCTCGGCGTTCTCTCTGAATTCTGCACTTTCGGCGACCAGCGAATCCTGCTCCGGCGTGCAGGACATCGCCGTGCCAACGTGCAGGAAGCGCTGTGGGGTCGACACCCGTTCCATGCGGCGCGCCAGCGCCAGGGTTCCCTCGACGTTCACCTTCCAGATAAGCGGATTGTTGCCAAATGACGCGACGGCCGCGCAGTTAACGACATGCGTCACCTGTTCAAGACGCGGATC
>NZ_PDYX01000144.1:0-367 GCF_002743265.1 Sporosarcina sp. P29
GGGTCATCGGCGCATGGGCCGCAGGCGCGACACGCGGCTGCGCGTTAGGCGTCGGCGGGTTGAAATACGGCGTCGGGGCGGCGGTCGTATTGTTGTAGTTATTCACTGTATGGATGCTGCGATTCACATTGTTCACGTTGTTATATTGGTTGATGTTGGTGACGCGATTCACCACGGTGGTGGAATGCGATACGTAGGGCGCATCGCGGTAGACCACCGGTTGGCGTCGATCGTCCCAGCGCATATCCCAGCTGTGCCAGCCGCTGTTGTGCTGATTGAACAATGAGGCGACCGCAATGCCGACACCGAAGCTGATCACGCCGGCCGCCAACATGTCGCCGCCGCTGTAGCCCGAAGGTTGATACCG
>NZ_PDYX01000145.1:0-367 GCF_002743265.1 Sporosarcina sp. P29
TACGGCACCAGAATCATGGTGTAGACGATATCGAACACCAGATAGGTCAGCAGGTAATACCAGAAACTCATCTCCCCCACCCACATCAGGGAGTAGCTGAACACGCACGGGATCCCCAGCAGAATAAAGAACTTACGCCGACCGAAGCGCTTGCCGAGCCAGGTCGTGCCAAAGTTATCGGTCAAAAAGCCCATCAAAGGGCTGACGACGGCATCCAGTACCCTTGCGGCAGCAAAGATGAAGGTTGCTTCAATCGGGGAGAGTCCACAGAACGTTGTATAAAAATACAAAAGCCAGGCCGCCGTCAGGGCGGTGGTTCCCGCCCCGAGGAAATCGCCTGACCCGTAAGCAAGATAATTTGCGAGTC
>NZ_PDYX01000146.1:0-366 GCF_002743265.1 Sporosarcina sp. P29
GCTCGCGGGCCATAGCCTGGGTGAATACTCTGCGCTGGTGTGTGCCGGTGTTATCGCGTTTGCTGACGCGGTGCGTCTGGTTGAACTGCGCGGTAAGTTCATGCAGGAAGCAGTACCTGAAGGCACCGGTGGCATGTCTGCTATCATCGGCCTCGATGACGCTGCGATTGCAAAAGCGTGTGAAGAATCCGCTGAAGGTCAGGTGGTGTCTCCCGTTAACTTCAACTCGCCAGGCCAGGTGGTTATCGCCGGTCATAAAGACGCGGTTGAACGTGCTGGTGCAGCCTGTAAAGCTGCAGGCGCGAAACGCGCTCTGCCGCTGCCCGTCAGCGTACCGTCCCACTGCGCACTGATGAAACCTGCTGC
>NZ_PDYX01000147.1:0-366 GCF_002743265.1 Sporosarcina sp. P29
TGGCGAGAGGCCATGAGTGAATAACCCTCTGTAACATCTGCCGATAGTAATTCCCTTAAATCCGGGTAGACTAAGCGCCGATTGTTGGTTTCGCCGGGAGGCTTTTCGCCTACCCGGCCTGCAAATCCGAAGGCCTGCGCAAGCGCAACGCCGTCGGGCATTCATTACGCCTGCTCTGCAGGCGTTTTGCCGTATGGTTGTGGAAATTCACATTAATGAACTTATTAAAATCGCTGGCAGCCGTCAGCTCGATGACCATGTTTTCTCGCGTACTGGGTTTTGCGCGCGATGCCATTGTGGCAAGGGTTTTTGGTGCTGGGATGGCAACGGACGCCTTTTTCGACGCGTTCAAACTGCCGAATTTAT
>NZ_PDYX01000148.1:0-366 GCF_002743265.1 Sporosarcina sp. P29
GTGGGTAAACAGTTCGACGTTACCCGCGAACGTATCCGTCAGATCGAAGCGAAGGCGCTGCGTAAACTGCGCCATCCAAGCCGCTCTGAAGTACTGCGTAGCTTCCTGGACGATTAATCTCCAGCCATGCAATATAAAGCCCCGACTTATCATCGGGGCTTTTTTTTAAAGTTTCGCCAGACGCCATTTTGAATCGTCGGGAAGTGGAATCAATCCCGAGCTGTCGCCATTAATCCCATAGACCAGTGTATTGAGAGAATTTAGCAAGAACTGTTTCTGCAACGTGGTAATGAAGCTGTCAATTTTTCGCGAGTCGGTTGCCGACTGACATGCGTCGACAAAAACGCGTCCTTTATATCCGGGTGG
>NZ_PDYX01000149.1:0-365 GCF_002743265.1 Sporosarcina sp. P29
TTAGTATTTTCCAAGATGGTGCTGCAGCCATTGCCAATAACCGTGTTCCACAAGGCACACCATATTGGGGTAAAGAGTTTAAAGAAAAATCCGTTCATTATGCGCACCGTTATTTAAATATTGGTGGTATGCAAGGCACTATGCCGTATACGCACAATTATTTGGACTTGGATCCAACGTATAAAGACGTCTACGGCGATCCTCTTCTTAGAATAACAGCTAAATTTACGGATCAAGAACGCAATATGGCAAAAATGATTGCTGAAAAATGTGCAGAAATCGCTGAAGAAATGGGTGCGGATATTATCGATACTCCACCTGTAGCAGACGATGTGGAAATGACTTCATCGAGCGTCAATACACAT
>NZ_PDYX01000016.1:0-65934 GCF_002743265.1 Sporosarcina sp. P29
ACAACTGCGGGGTAGGCCGTGGCCGGGAGACAACTGGCAGCACCACCGCCAGCTGGCTCCTGGCTGTAGGCAATCCCCCACGTGCCTGCGCGGGTCTAGAAAGCAGACACTCACTAACTTCAGTCCCCCAACAACCAGTCGAGCAACGCCCCAACAGAATGACGTGACCAACGATGCCACCCACTCTATAATTACGATCAAAAAATCCTGCCGCTCTTTCTTCCATTGTACCGAAAGAAAAGAGAGACAGGAACCGTTAACCTTTATTCTTTTTTACCCTCACCATGCACACTAGAAAAACTTCTGAAGTCGTCCTCCACCTTCCGCGTCAACCTGCGCTCAAACCATTTCCCTACCAACCACAGCAAGAAAATCACGACAAACATAATCAGCGTACGGATCGGTTGCGTGACGAGTGCGCGCACATCATAGCCGATAAACGTAATCATCATGATCATCACGAGCTTCCCAAGCATCAAGACAAACAAGTAATTCTTCTTGTTCATATTCGACAAGCCCGCGACGAGATTTACCAAAGCGGAAGGCGTAAAGGGAAAGCAAATTAAGACGAACAACGGACCGAAGCCATTACGCTCTACCCATTGAATCAGTTGTTGTACTTTTTTGGGACGGGTCAAGAACGAGAAGAACTTGTTGCCACCAAATCTACGGACGAGCAAGAACACGACATACGAACCCGCTACCGTTCCAGCCCAGGAAAGTGCAAAGCCTAGCCAAAAACCGAATGCGATGGCATTGGCGATTACAAAGACGAAGAGCGGCAGAAACGGTAGGAATGCTTCCAAAAACGTTGGAATTAACCCCATAAAAAAACCTAGCGCCTCATACTGCTCTGCTAGTTCCTCCACTTTATCAATTGATAGCCATTCATTCATCGCCAACACCCTCACTGATTTCATAATTTTTAGTCATAATGCTGTAGAATTTGTTGAATTATAGTATACTAGCTCCAAGATTGGTAAAAGAAAGATGGGCTGCCTAATGAATACAACCTTTTCCCAAGGCCTGAAAGCAGGGTCGAGTATTGCCATCGGCTATTTTCCCGTTGCGCTTACGTTCGGACTGCTCGCAAAAACGACTGGCCTCTCTATTATTGAAGCAACCGCAATGAGTCTATTCGTCTACGCAGGAGCGGCTCAATATATGGCGCTCAGCTTACTCGCAACCGGCGTTGCTCCGTGGCTCATAGTGACGAATACATTTATTGTCAATATCCGGCACTTCCTCATGACAGCTGCCCTAAGTGAAAAAGTGGAACCTGCGCCAAGATGGAAGAAAGCGATCTATGCGTTTGGTATTACGGATGAAACATTTTCTGTTCTCGCCACGCAAAAGAATCGACAGATTACGACCGCTTTTGCATTTGGTGTTGCCTTGATTGCCTATAGTAGTTGGGTGATTTTCACAGCAGTAGGTCACGTCATTGGGGCCAACTTACCACAGTTTCTACAACAAGCGATGTCTGTTGCGCTGTATGCAATGTTCATCGGTCTGCTCGTCCCGTCTATGAAAGGCAATCGTAAAGTGGTGTTGCTTGCAGCGATTGCGGCAGCTATTCACTGCGCGCTCTATTACACGCACCTATTATCAACGGGCTGGTCGATATTGGTAGCGACGCTTATGTCCGCTATATTTGTTGAGATTCTATATGTAAAAAGTACTAAAAACGTCGAACGCTTTACCGAACAGAAGGAGGTAAACTGATGGGATCTACTTATTGGTGGATGTTACTCGGCATGGCCATCGCCACGTATGTGCCACGAATGATTCCGTTAACCATTCTTGATGGCAAGGAATTACCGCCAATCGTCAGTGGCGTGTTGCGCAATATTCCCTTTGCAGTACTCGGTGCACTAATTTTTCCGGCCATTATACATATCCAAGATGATATCCTTTTCGGTATACTAGGTGCCGTGATAGCGTTCGCTTTAGCCTTCATCGGCCTCGACGTGATGTTTGTTGTGATTGGTACAATTGCGGCGCTCGCTGTGTATAGTTTATTTTAACTCTTATTCTCACTATTCCCCAATACCTAGACGATTAAAACAGCAACTATCTATTATTCGTAACAAAAAAGCGGTTTTCAAAGCATGTATGCTCTTTGAAAACCGCTTTTCTTCACTCCTCGGCTTGATTCAGTCGCGCGTTTTTCACCATGCGCGACGCAAACCAAAAACCTACTGTTAGTGATACAGCATCCGCCACATACAACATCCAGTTATGCGTATACCCTGCATAGACGGAAGCTGCAATGAGCGATACTGTCAAAATTAATCCAACGACGTGATGAAATGTCACGCGCGTAAAAAACACAACTAATATCCCTGGCAACAACATCGCAAACATCAACTTCGTTTCGAAATCATGCATATTGTTCTCCCCTTTTATCGCACAACGACAATACCTAGACGGAAGTGATCGTGACGGAACAGCACTTGTTGCTTCAAACGTACTTCTTTATCGCGGCCGATAACTTGTAAACGACAGTGTGCAGCATTGACTTGGATCGCATCATACAGTTCATCTTCATTATGAATCGAAATCCCGTTCACCGACTTGATCAAATCACCTGGGACAATGCCCATTTTCTCTGCTGGTGAATCGGCAAGAACCGCTACTACATAGACACCTTCTGATTGAGGCACTAACAATACTTGCTTGTTGCGTTCTGATAATGAAATCATAGCGCTCAACAAGACACGGCATAAGGCGCCCGCAAGCAGTGCCGCCCAACCAAGTACCGGCATCCAAATCGCGCCAATACCTACCACCACGACAGCTACACCGAGCCAAGCGATTGCTTTCCCCATCTTAGGGAGTAGTACGTCTGGGAACGTAGATCGCACTAGTTGAGAGAATCCGATCACTAGAGGAACCGGAATGAATGAAAACTGCTCTGAGCCTAACGTGAATTGCGGCCAGTATGGAGCAAATTCCGCTACCATATGTCCAGGTACTAAAAATACCACTGGCACGAGCCAAAGTAACTTCGACTGATAAATTGCACCACGCATTCCGCGCTGTGTCGGAACGAATGTTGGAGACGTATGACGCGCCGCATGACGACGAACTAATAAGCCCTCCGAGATTACTAGTAATCCTGCAATAATCGGTACCGTTATAGCTAATGTACCGAAGAAGTCCAGGTCTTCCTGAACAAACCATGTGCCGATTGAGAAGTCTCCCGCAAATCGATCCAATGCCCATAGCGCAAAAAACGCAATCGTTGCATAGTAGATCGGTGATGCTAGTTTGTAGGAGAATGATACAATAACGAGCAACATGACGATGGATAAAATGATGATCCAGTTAAAGTCGACGATTAACCCTATGCCTGCGATTAGAATCGATAGGACAAAACCGTGCAACCAACCTACAGAAAGAATGTGTTTCATTTCAGTGGAACCTTTGTTTATACCCACATTGAAATCTGTCCGCTCACGGCTTACTCGTTTACTACCCAGCATATAGGCAGCTACTAAAGCAATTAGCCAGACTGGATTCAGAAAAAAGTAAAGTAATGCATCTTTTAAATTAAGTAATAGTTCGCTAGACATCTTCTGTCACCTTTCTCGCTTGTCTTTACAGCTCTTTTCTTCATTGTACAAAAAAAGAAGGAAAATAGCGAGAGAGTTCTTAAGGAAGTTCCAAATTAAGCTAAATTGCACAAAGAAAAAAGAGGCCGTTCGCGCGTGTCCCGTTACCAAGACCTTGCCGAACCGCCCCTGCTATTATTTTTCCAGTTCATTGACGAGGAAATCGACCGCCATCCGCAACTGTTTGTCGTTCTTTGGCTCTGCTCGATATTCTTCCGCAGCTGTTTTTAAAGCCATGAAAAATTCTCTATCCATATCATAGCCTTCCTTAATTTCATACTCCGTACGGAATGACTGTACGGCTTCTGCTGTTTCACGATCGAAATAGCCATCCGTTCTGCCTGGGCGATGATCAAATGCTTTGAGCATGCGTTGCGCATAAGCGACTTGGTCATTGAAATGCCCTTCCTTCATCGTGTCCGTTACCATCTGTAAGTGCTCCGTGAATAAGGTGTTCTGTTTGACTTCAATATCTGCTGTGACCCCTTTGCCATGAATCCATTTCTCTTTAGGCGTCAGCCATTTACTTGTCGACAGCTTCAATTCTCCGCCGTTCGATAATTCCATCGTCTCCTGTACCGTTCCTTTTCCGAAACTCGTCGTGCCGATAATCTCGCCACGTTTCAGATCTTTGATCGCTGCACTCAATACTTCACTCGCCGATGCGCTGCCGACATCTTGTACGACGACAATCGGAATTTGTTTCAAGCGTTCATGGAATGAAAGATTCTCGTCTTTCTCCGTTGAGACAGGTGTTAAATTCCCTTTTGCATCTTGCATCACGACGAACGTTCGATCTTCTTCCAATAGACTACTGGAAATTTCGGATACAGCCTTCAAATAGCCGCCTGGATTTCCACGTACATCAATGATGATTGCCTGAGCACCTTTTTTAATGACGTCAGACGTAGCCTTTTGCCACTCTTTGGATGTCTCTTCACCAAACATGCTTAGCGCTATGTACCCGAGCTTAGCATCCCGTTCTTCAATCAGGTGATGCGATACAGACTGCACGGGCATATGATCGCGTGTGATCGTGTATTCCATATGCTTATCCGCTTCAGGTCGGAAAATGGTCAACTTCACTTCCGTCCCTTTTGCACCGCGTATCGTATTGACTACATCGCGTAAAGTTTCATTGGCCAAACGCTCGCCATTGACACGTACAATTTCATCATACGGCTGTAATCCCGCCTTTTCTGCAGGGCCCCCTTTAATTGGCGCTACGATAATATACTTGCCGTTCGTCCGTGTTACTTCCGCACCAATCCCTACACGTGATCCCGCGAGTGATTCCCGGTGAGACTCCGCTTCTTGACCGGTCAGATACGTCGAATACGGGTCGCCGATTGTATCGGTCATTCCACGCAACGCCCCTTCAATCAGCTCGTCCTTCTTGACTGGGTATACGGCTCTCTCCTGAATCTTTTCAAACACCTCATCCACTACAGGCAACTTACTGATCGACTCATTCTTTACAGCTTCCTGCTTACCACAGCCGTTAAGCCATATGATGCCGATTAGTAATAACACCCCCACCAAAAAAAGCCTGCTCTTACGCATTCATAACCTCCTCCTCTCTTCACTATATGAAGGGAGACAAGAAGTTACGACACGAGAACAGACTCTTTTTTCAGTCCATGGAATCGACTAATTCATTCAATGTTTTTTCATCTAATGGTCCAATGACTTTTTGTGCAATGCGCCCTTGCGTATCAATCATATACGTTGTTGGCATCGACATCACACCATATTTATGTGTGACTTCCGCCTTTTTATCTAGTGGAATCGGGAAGCTTAATTCATACGAATCTACAAACGTTTCTACTTCACCTATACCTCGTCTCTCGGATTCCGTAACGTTGACAGCGATCAGTTCTACTTGGTCTTCATCCGTCAGTTTCGAATAAAAACTTTCCATATGCGGCATTTCTGCTTTACATGGAGGACACCATGTTGCCCAGAAATTCAAAATAACCTTCTTTCCTTTCAACTCGGAAAGCGTCACTGTTTCGCCTGCAAGTGTTTCAAGTGTAAAATCTGGTGCAGGTGAATATTGCTCCAAACCTTCCTCTTCCCCTTGCAATGCATTTTCTGGATTTACTTGTGTGATCGGTGCTTCCACAGGATTTTTCTGTCCAACTGTATTTTGCACCATGATGAAGATCAATGTACCGATCACGAGTGCCGTAATCATATAGCCAAGCGTTTTCTTACTCACTCTACCTCTTCCTTTCCACTTATCGGTTGCGCCGTAGCTCGCTCTACTCCCCACATGAACAAACCGATGAAAATAGTCGTGATGAATGCTGTATTCAGTAAATTTCCTTGAATAGCGGATACGAGAAAATGAACCGCTACCAAGACAAATGCAAGTTCGCTCACTGTATTGATTTTCTTTTGTTCACTCCACCACGACAATGCAAAGACCGCGACAAATAAAAGAATCGTTGTGCTTTTCACTACCAAATTACCTTCATTTAGAAAGGCCATAGCGATTTGATAGATAGCTTGCCAACAGATCAACGCAAGCAATAGCGTCCATTTATCGATACGCTTCCACTTCTCTTTATATACTTGTCGGAGCATCCATAATCCGGCTACGACTAGCCCGAGTATCCAGCCTACTGTTCCCCCGTGGAAATAAAGAATGGACAGTGGATTTTTTATAACCATAGAGAAATCAGTTACTATCACAGATACCTTCCAAATGATCACGACATTGAAAAATAGATCACCGACTCGCGCGCCATGTACTTTACCAAAGTATAAGCGAATGAAAAGATAGGTCACTAGGAAACCCGCAATGAACGCAATCCATGATGACGGCATCGTAATCGAACCGATTGGATAGTACTGCGTAACCGGCATCGTCAATCCCCCTATTCTTTCTATGAACGTATGAAAACCCACCTTTTCAGGCAGGTTTTCATTTCATGCTATATTAAAAAGAAACGTAATGCAAAGGGTTGACTGCACTAGGACCTGTGGCAGAGAAGTTTCCTACGTGCACTTCAAAATGCAAATGTGGACCTGTAGAGAAACCTGTCGAACCGACCGCTCCAATTAATTGACCTTTATCGACAGATTGTCCTGAGCTAGTACCAACCGTTGAAAGGTGCCCATATACAGTCGTCAAAATTTGACCTTTCATGGAGTGCGTAATCATGACCACATTACCGAAACCTTCCATACTACCCGCGTACGATACGACTCCATCTCCTGCTGCTACAACCGGAGTTCCTGTCGGTGCGCTTATATCCATTCCACGGTGTTGCTTTTTCACTTTCGATATCGGGTGAGTCCGCCAGCCGAATCCTGAACTAAAACTACCCGTTGTCGGCTTTGTCCAAGACCCGCTTGAAACAGGCGGGGTGGCACTTGAACTTGAAGAGGCACCTGCAGAAGCACCTGAACGACTAGAAGCTGCAGCCGCTGCTGCTTCCGCTGCCAATCTTTCCTGCTGTAACTTGTGCTTTCTTGCCTGCTCTTTACGAGCGACTTCCGCTAAACGATTTTGTTCTGCGATAATTTTCTTTTCCAGTTTTGAACTGAATGCTACCGTTTCGCTATATTCTTCTTCTAATGCGCCTTTTTCACCCGAAAGTTTTTCTTGGCTTCTTTCGAGTTCTCTAACTACATCTCTTTTTTCAAGCTTTTGGTTATGCAGTTCATCTTTCATTGCTTGAATTTTTTTCTTGCGCTCTTCTTGTTCAGCTAACTTCTCCTCAACAAGCTTCTTTTCTTCTTCAAGCAACGCCATATCATCTTCTTGTTGTTGAATGATTTTTCGGTCTGCATCCATCAATGTAGAAACTGCCGAGAAACGGTCAATGAAATCCGCGAAACTGTTAGCGCCAAGAAGTACGTCCAAATAACTGACTTTATTTCCCTTGACTTGCATCACGCGAACACGCTCACGTAATACTTCGTCTCGCTGTTGGATCCGAATCTCTAATTCTTTAATAGAAGCTTGAAGTTCTTCAATTTCAATTTTGGTCTGATTCATTTCTGCAATGATCCGATCCATGTTTTGATTGGTCTCTTCAATTTTGTCATTCAGTTTTTTGATTTGAGTGACCAGCACATCGACTGCTGACTGCTTTTCCTGTATTTGTGTCTCTTTTTTCTGGATAGTAGAATCTAAATTTTTCTTCTTCACTTCTGCTGCATTTTTTTCATTCTGCAAATCTTTCAGAGAGTCCGCGAATACATCTGCACTGCCAACCGTTGTGGTAAGCAAACAAACCGCAAGGACACTTGAAATGATTCTATGTCTTTTTATCAAATCCGAGTTCTCCCCTTAGTAAAAATTACGATTTTAAGAATTTCCTAACTGACATGAAACTACCCCAGACGCCAATAAAGACGGCAACGAATAGCAGTAAAAAGTTTAATTGTAATAGGAACGGGTTAGGATCGAGCAAATGGAATAATTGGTTTTGCAAACGTCCTTCCCAGAAATCATACAATTTCGAATAAAATATCGTCATGAGGGTCATCGGAAGAATCGCACCGAAGATTCCAAGCCACACGCCTTCAAGCATGAAAGGAATCCGCACGAAACTATCTGTTGCACCGACCAATTTCATAATATCGATTTCAGTTCGTCTTGCCACAATGGTAAGTCGAATCGTATTCGATATGAGGAACATGGCCGTAAACAGTAACGCCAATATTAAGCCCAGTCCGATGTTTCGTCCTATTTTCAAGACGTTGAAAAGTTTTTCTACCTTACCTTCACCGTACTCTACGTCAAACGTATACGTGTACGTGGCGATTTCATTTGCGATGGATGCCGTGTTTTTCGGATCATCCGCTTTGACATATAATGCATCACCGAGGGGATTGTCTTGTTTGTAGAGCGCTAACTCATCACCGAAAGATTGAATCATTCGCTCCAATTCCTGTTTTCTTGAGGAATACTTGACTTCGGCAACACCTGGGGTCTCTTTAACTTCCTTCAATAGATCCTGGACTTCTTCTTGACTAGCTCCTGGTTCCGCGACTACTTTGATTTCCACATCATTTTCGATGTTGTCAGCCAATTGATTTAAGTTCATCATGATGACAATGAAAACGCCAATCAATAATAAAGTCACGGTAACAGCGCTTACCGATGCAAAGGTCATCCAGCCGTTTCGACTAAGACTTTTGAAGCTTTCCCGTATATGACGTCGTACTGTTCTAGATTTCATTGGAGTATTCTCCTTCGTTCTCATCTCGTGTGATGAGTCCGCCTTCGATCTGTATCACGCGATGTGGTTGATTATCCACAATATCTTTATTGTGTGTAGCCATAATGATCGTGGTGCCTTGTGCATTTATCCGTTCAAAAATCTTCATGATTTCCCATGAAGTCTCTGGATCTAAATTTCCTGTCGGTTCGTCTGCAATGACAAGCTTCGGTTGATTGACGATCGATCGTGCAATCGACACGCGTTGCTGTTCTCCACCTGACAGTTCATTTGGAAACATTCTCGTTTTCTTGGTGAGCCCTACTAATTTCAGCACTTCTGTCACTTTTTGACGAATTACGCTCGGTGATTCTTCGATTACCTCCAGCGCATACGCAATGTTTTCGTAGACAGTCAGTTTAGGCAGAAGTTTAAAATCCTGAAATACTACGCCGATTTGTCTTCTCAAATAAGGGACATCTCGTCTATGCATCTTTGTCAGTTCCGTATTGTTAAAGTAAATCAATCCGCTAGACGGGACTTCTTCACGATACATCATTTTAATGAACGTGGATTTACCTGCTCCGCTTGGCCCGACAACATACACAAACTCCCCTTTTTCGATTTCGACATGAATTCCGTTAGAGGCTACAACACCATTCGGGTACTTTTTGTATACATTTTTCATTACAATCATACATCATAACCACCTGAATTTTGTTTTTCTCTCATATTCGCCATTTTTATTATAGCATGGGCTTTACTCTATCATGTATTACAGTTATGTATCAATTGATCAAGCAAGCGGAATAGTAAAAAATAGTAAATTTTACGGATTTATGTACAAAAAAAGATCGTCTCCAAGAAAATCTTGGAGACGATCGGAATGTTCATTATTTCTTTTCAGCTAACCAAGCAGCAACTGCATCTGCTTCTTCGCCTTGAATAATACCAGGAGGCATAGCGCCTTTACCGTTAACGATCACGTCGTGGATTTCTTCTTCAGAAAGTGATGCACCAATTTTATCAAGTGCTGGACCTGCTCCACCTTCTAAGTTTCCTCCGTGACATGACGCACAGCTTTGTTGTACAACTGCTTCTGCATCTACATCAGTAGTAGCTGCACCGTTGTCGTTTGCAGCATCGTCTTTTGGTGCAGCGTTATCGTCGCCACCACCACAAGCGCCAAGAACTAGTGCCGCTCCGAAGAGTGTAGCTAATAGTTTGTTCTTCATGTAATACCCTCCCTTTTATTAAAATTTTTCTAACATAAGTAGTATACCAAATATCCATCGATTTATGGTGAATAGTGATGACAAAGTTACAAATTATCAAGGATAATCATGGTTTTCGTCTGTTACACCCCATAAAAAGACGGTTTGGTAGTAAGTACATATATAGTATTGACCAAATTTCTAGTTAGTAAACATTAAATTTGGTCACATGATTAAAATAGCGAGGAAATTCAGCGTCTACCACGGGATTTAGAGTGAATAAAGATAACTCTTTGTCATAGTCTGTAATATTGTAACCTCTTTGTAATATTCCACGTGTAATTGTGACAAGAGTTCACATACAGAAACAATTATAAGACACGTTTTCATTTAAAGTAACCATTTTCAATTTAAACAAGAGAAAAAACTCCATGAATTTTTTTATAAAAAGTAAGCAAAAGGGTAATGTTTTATCATTACCTAAATCCTTCATTAAATACACAAGTATCTTATCTTTAAAAATTAACAGCCAAGCCAACTGATTATGAACTGTACTAATTGCCACTCACTTACATTGTAGGGATTTACGCGTAGGAGGGGCGATTCCCAGAGGATCAGCTCACCGCGAGCCCTCAGGAGAGCGTCCCCTCCGGAGTGTAAATCCCCCACCCCAACAGCCACGCCAGCCTCTCTACTCAAAATCCACAATGAACATACTCTCATTAATTAAAAAACAGCCGAACCAAGTCATTAAAAAATGACCTGCCCAGCTGCCTTTATATGATTAAGATATTCTTGAACGCAAATACGCATTGATAAACTGGTCGATCTCGCCATCCATCACAGAACTAACGTTACCCGTCTCCTCATTCGTACGGTGATCTTTCACCATCGAATATGGATGGAAAACATAAGAGCGAATCTGACTACCCCAACCAATTTCCTTCTGCTCGCCACGGATATCCGCCAAGCGTGCTTCCTCTTCCTCTACGCGAATCTGATAAATCTTCGCCTTCAAAAGATTCATCGCACGTTCACGGTTCTTGATCTGTGAACGTTCAGTCTGACACGTAACGACTGCACCCGTTGGAAGGTGAGTCATACGCACAGCAGAGTCCGTCGTGTTAACGTGCTGTCCGCCGGCGCCACTTGAACGATACGTATCAATCTTAATATCTTCTGTCTTTAGATCCAATTCGATATCGCCTTCAAACTCCGGCATCACTTCAATGGAAGAGAATGAAGTATGGCGTCTACCGGAAGAGTCAAATGGTGAGATACGAACGAGTCGGTGTACACCTTTCTCCGCTTTCAAGTAACCATAGGCATTATGCCCTTTGATTCCAAGTGTGACCGACTTTACGCCAGCTTCGTCACCTGCTTGATAGTCGAGCGTCTCAACTTTAAAGCCATGGTGCTCTGCCCAGCGCGTGTACATACGAAGCAGCATCGATGCCCAGTCTTGAGACTCGGTGCCGCCTGCGCCTGAGTGTATTTCAACTACTGCACTATTTTTATCAAACTCATCGCTTAATAACATTTGAAGATCGAATTGATCCATCTTCTTTTTGAACTCTTTTAATTCGGATATCAGGTCGTCTTGTAACTCTTCATCTGCTTCTTCACGTAGCAGTTCAAGCGTCATCTCTAGATTTTCTTGCGTATCACTCAACTCGTGATATTCGCCTACTACATCTTTTAATGCATTTGATTGTGAAATAACTTTCTGAGCTGCATCTTGATCGTCCCAGAAGCCTGGCTCCATCATCATTTCATCTAACTCCTGCATGCTAGTCTCTTTGTTTTCTAAGTCAAAGAGACCCCCTGAAGTCCACTAATTTCTTAGCGGTTTTTTCTAACTCGTTGCGAACATCGGATAATTCCATCATAATTGTTTCCTCCTGAGTGGTTGTTTCTCGTTATGCTTTGCCGTGACAGTTCTTATACTTCTTGCCACTGCCACATGGACAAGGGTCGTTGCGGCCGATATTAACAGTGCGTCGGATTGGCTTTTTAGCAACCGGCGCGCCATCTTCTTTCGGATTGTTCGCTTGACCTTTTGCTACTTCTTCGCGCTCCAAGTTATTGCGGATTTCTGCCTTCATGACATACTTCGTTGCATCGTTTTCGATGGAAATTAGCATATCTTCAAACATCGCAAATCCTTCTGCTTGGTATTCACGAAGTGGGTCACTCTGTCCATATGCACGTAAATGAATTCCGTTACGAAGCTGGTCCATCGCATCGATATGATCCATCCACTTGGTATCAATCGCACGCAACAAGACAACCTTCTCAAATTCACGCATACGCTCTTCGGACATTTCTTGCTCTTTCTCATTATAGCGCGCAATAACCAATTCGTGAATAAATGTTTGCAACTCTTCTGGTGTTTTACCTTCTAAGTCTTCGATCGTCACAGTATCCTCAGCTAATAAGTTCGCTTCCAGATAGTCTTTCAACCCTTTAGAATACACCGTATTGTCTGCCGTGTGGATCGCCACTACGCGTTCAATAACGGAATTCAACATATTCTCAAGAACTGGGCGAATATTTTCTGAACCAAGTACTTCATTACGCTCTTTGTAAATCACTTCACGCTGCTGACGTAGTACATCGTCATACTGCAATAAACGTTTCCGTGAATCAAAGTTATTCCCCTCTACCCGTTTCTGAGCAGATTCAACTGAGCGTGATACCATTTTCGACTGGATCGGTGTTTCATCGTCCATACCGAGTTTTGTCATCATGGATTTCATTTGTTCAGAACCGAAGCGTCGCATTAATTCATCTTCTAATGAAAGATAAAATTGCGTAACACCTGGGTCACCTTGACGCCCTGAACGTCCACGAAGCTGATTATCAATACGTCGTGACTCATGCCGCTCCGTACCGATGACCGCTAAACCGCCAACGTCCTGGATATGATCACCCAGTTTAATATCCGTACCACGACCAGCCATGTTCGTTGCGATCGTTACGGCACCTCTTTTACCAGCGTCTAGAATGATTTCGGCTTCCCGCTCATGATTTTTCGCGTTCAAAACATTATGCGGAATGCCGTATTTTTTCAAGAAAGCGGAAATAATTTCTGACGTTTCAATCGCTACCGTACCGACGAGCACCGGTTGGCCCTTTTCGTGTCGATCTCGAATATCTTCCGCTACCGCTTTATACTTTCCATCCATCGATGCAAAGATCAAGTCTGGACGGTCATCACGAGCAATCGGTTGATTGGTTGGAATCGCGATAACGTTCATATTATAAATGTTGCGGAACTCTTCTTCCTCTGTCTTCGCTGTACCCGTCATCCCGGACAACTTTTCATACATACGGAAATAGTTCTGGAACGTAATCGTCGCAAGTGTCATCGACTCGTTCTGAACTTCAAGTCCTTCCTTCGCTTCAATCGCTTGGTGCAAACCGTCACTATAACGGCGGCCTTTCATCAAACGTCCTGTGAAGGAATCGACGATGACTACTTCGCCTTCTTCTACCACATAGTCTACGTCATTATGCATACTTACATGCGCTTTCAATGACTGATTGATGGCGTGGTTGAGCGTCACGTGTTGCAGATCGAATAGGTTATCAATACTGAACGCCTTCTCAGCCGCTTCAATACCTTGCTCCGTTAACACAACACCTTTAGTTGATTCATCGAATGAATAATCTTCTTCTTTTTTCAGCGTGATCACAAAGCGATTGGCTAAGCGATATAATTCCTGTGCTTTCGCTGCCTGACCCGAAATGATCAGCGGCGTACGTGCCTCATCGACTAAAATGGAGTCGACTTCGTCAATTACGGCGAAGTGAAGTGGGCGCTGTACTTTATGTTCATTATACAGCACCATGTTATCACGCAAATAGTCGAAACCGAGTTCGTTGTTCGTGCTGTATGTTACGTCCGCTTCATACGCTTCACGCTTCTCTTCTTTACTGAGACTGTTCAAGTTCAAGCCTACGTTCATGCCGAGGAATGAATACAACTGCCCCATCTCTTCCGCGTCACGGCTAGCCAAGTATTCGTTGACTGTTACTACGTGGACGCCTTTGGAAGTCAGTGCATTTAAATAAACGGCGAGTGTAGAAGTCAACGTCTTCCCCTCACCGGTCTTCATCTCCGCGATATTCCCTTCGTTAAGAGCCGCAGCACCCATGATTTGCACACGGAATGGGTATAACCCAAGCACACGGCGGGAGGCCTCACGCACGACGGCAAACGCTTCAGGTTGCAAGTCTTCGATTGTTTCGCCTTGCTGGTAACGCTCTTTGAATTCGTCTGTTTTCGCTGTCAGTTGTTCGTCTGACAGTTTTTCCATATCGTCAGCCAATAGTTCTACTTGATCGGCAATTTTCTCAAGTCGTTTTAGGTCACGTTTGTTTGGGTCGAACATTTTATTCAATACGCCAAGCATTTATTGTCACATCCTCATAGCTTCATCAATTAGCAGGACGCGCCTGCCAGTTGTAAGTTCGTTGTCTAGGTATTTTTGAGTCACAGTCCATTTTAACATTGTAAAAAGCTAGGTGCAAATGGTGCGCTGTATCATTTTTCCTAAGTTTGTCTTGGGGAGGGTGACTTAGTGTTGGGGTAAGGGATTGGACAGGTTGTGGCTGGCGGTGGTGTTGGGGTGGGGATTTGCGCTTCGGAGGGGACGCTTTCCGGAGGGCGGGCGGTGAACCACACCCCTTCGCTTCGCTCGCAATGCAAGGAGTTGATACTTTTTATTGCGCATTGAAGTTATGGTTGTGATTAATGTTGAACTTTAGAGGCTATGAGCGGTTATCAAGGTTCTATGATCACTTAGATGAATCTATGAGCACTCGTGGCGTCTGATAGAGCGGACAGTGTGTGCTATAGAGCGCAAAAAGTGTTCTATGAGCGCTTAAATGGATTCTATGAGCGGAAATTGGATGTTGGAGCTTCAATCCCCCTCCCCCAACACAAATTCACTCACTATTCCCAAGCACTTGCCCTTGAACTTAAAGATCTTAACAAACGTAAACAAGTTCAAAAACAAAAAAGCCCAGCCGAAGCTGGACTTTTCGGGTTGCTTATTAGTTTGTTTCGATTAGGCCGTATTTGCCGTCTTTACGCTTGTAGACAATGTGTGTGCCGTCAGAATCTGCATCTGTGAAGATGAAGAAGCTGTGGCCAAGCATGTTCATTTGAAGAATTGCTTCCTCTTGATCCATTGGCTTCAAATCGAACTGCTTCGTACGTACTACGTCGAACTCCGCGTCGTCTTCAGGCTCTTGAGTATTATTGCTTTCAACTGACTGGAAGAAAGCAGCTACGCCTTCGCGCTCACGTGATTTACGATTAACACGTGTTTTATATTTACGAATTTGACGCTCTAGCTTGTCGACGATTAAATCAACCGCTGCATACATATCGTTGTGACGCTCTTCTGCGCGAAGTGTCAAATTCTTCATTGGAATCGTAATTTCCACTTTTGTTTGCTTATCACTATAAACTTTCAAGTTAACATTAGCTGTAGCGTTTACACCTTCTGAAAAATAACGCTCAAGTTTTTCAACTTTCTTTTCAACGTACTCTCTGATCGCCGGAGTTACCTCGACGTTTTCACCGCGAATATTGAAGTCTAACATATGAACTCCTCCTTTATTTAAACCATCACTACCTTACTTCTTCATAGTACCCGTAAAACCCTTTCTAAAACTTAAGAAAAATGCAGAATTGTAAAGAAACTTCGGTTTTAGGTTGATATTACTCAGTTTCTTTCTTTTTGCGGGCATGATGTTTTAATTCTTCCGTGATCAGCGTATCCATTTTTTGATCTTCCCCAAACTCGAATCCATACTCAAAGCCAAATTCGGTTTCATTTTTCCAAGCTACGTTCCCTAAAATTTCAAACGGATGCTGATAGATCGTAAATTCTAATTGCAGTGCAAGAATTTCTGAACGGACAGGCAAATCTAAATGCGTCACGAACTTCACTCCACCTGTGCTGATATCCAAAATTTCACATTGTCCTTCATTGGACAGGCTTTTCTCTTCGTTATTTAGTTGAATTCGAAATGTGGCCGGTATGTAAGGTTGGAATGTATACCGAAAGTAATCATGGCGATTATAACGCATAGGATTATTCCTTTCTTTGAATACCTATATGTAAAAAAACCGAAAGAGATTCCTCTCTTCCGGTCATCAATGCTTCGAATCGAAATAGGCACCGTCTTGAGACATCTTACCGTATGGATTTACATAGCTATTCATGTTTTCTTTTTTTGCTTGGGATTGTGAAATATTTGTACGAATCGCATGTGTGAAATGTTCCAGACTAGTCTGTACATCTTTCTCCAAACGAATTAGTTCCTTACCAAACGCATCTTCTTCTGCTGTAAAAGGCTGGACTATTTGTGACTGCAATACATCACGTTCATTCAGTATCTTCTCAATTTGTTCAATGACGTCATCACGCTTTTCTTCATCTTCTACCTGTACAAGCGTGATCAATTGAAGTGAACGGTCACGCCACATGGTCATTGCAGGTCGGATCATATTTCACTCACGTTCGAATATTGTTTCGAACGATTGATCTGGATGACTTGTTTCCACGTATCGCGGAATTCTGTAATAATCCCTGCCGCTTCTTCAAACATTGCCGGATCGTTTTGGATATTCCCATCGATCAAGCGGCTATTAACGAATTCATACAGAACGAGCATGTTTTTCGATACGTCGTAGGATGTATCCAATGTCAACATCAATTCAGTCACAATAGCTTGCGCTTTTTGGATTGCAATATTTTTTTGCTCCAAATTACCTTTAGCCAGCTCCATCTTTCCTTGCTGAATAAATTTAAGACATCCGTTGTAAAGCATTAAGGTTAACTCGCCAGGGGTTGAAGTCGTCACCGTATTTGTTTGATATGCTGCATAAGGGTTGTTAGTAGCCATTTATGTCATTCTCCTTTTTCTAGCTAAGTTGCGTTACATGCCGCCGCCAAGTGAACTCATTAACGCTGCAGACTGGGAATTCGCACGCTGGATTGCTTGTTCCATCGCGTTAAACTGCTTATAGTAACGACTTTCCATCATCTGTAGCTTCGTTTCAAAACGCTCAATTTGTTTGTCCATGTTTTTTATAGAACGACCGAGAGCAAATGTATCGTTTACAGCAGTAGAACTACCTGCTTTTACTGTGATCTTTTTTTGTGCGTCTTGTAATTCTTTACGATACTGTTGAGCTATACCGTTATCTTTTCCACCGATTAAATCATAGACAGCGTTTGGATTTTCTGAAATTTTAGCACGTAGTTTATCTTCATTTATTGTTAATTTACCATTGTCTAAATAGTTTTTGGAAGTTTCGATACCTAAATCTTTCAGACTGATTTTAATTGGTTGTCCATCTTTATCAACACTCTTACCATCTTTATCAGTCGTGTTTACAGTTGTAGACATAATAGAGCGTAAATTATTTAACATAGAAGAAAGTGCTGGATCACCTTTTAACGTACCACTCATCGCTTTTTCTTCCCATAGCTCAACTTCCTTTTCTTTCATATCGGCTTTTTGTTCAGCTGATAGTGGATGGAAGGACTTGAATTGTTTTTCTTTGATTTTACTGTTAAGTTTTTCAATCATTTCATTATAGTCATTAACGAATTCCACTACTGATTCAAGAACTGTATCAGTATCTGTAGAGGAACTAAATGTTACTGGGGATGTTGTAGTCTGTTTCAGTGAAACTTCAAATCCATTTATAGTGAATGTGTTAGAAGATCGCGTTGTTTCTAGACCATTAAAGGTGAATTTTGCATCTGCTCCATAGGATGCTCTAGGTCCATCAGGTTCTAAAAGAGGAACTAATGCACTGGGATTATCAGGATCAAGTGGAGTCGGAGCATTTAATTTTAGATTCTCTACTAGACTGGTTTCACCTGAGACTTCAATTAGTCCTTTACCGCTATCTTTGGCACTCATCGCAATTCTACCAGTTGCCGAATCGTAAAACGCACTAGCACCTGTTTTTTCATTAATCTGCTTTAAAACATCACTGAGTTTATCAGAAGATTTAATTGTTAGCGATGTAGCATTGTCATCTCCAGGCACTTTAATTGTCAAGGATTGATCTTGATCGCCCGTAAAAAGTCCAAGCTCTTTCAAGGACTTGTTCTGGATGTCTTCCTCTTTAATTTTATCAGTTCCGCCACCTTTAAGCACACCACTCTGTAATGTCGCCTGCGTAGCCAATTGTTTCACTTCAATCGTACCCGAAAAGTCAGATGTAGAACCTTTTGCTGTAATACTAACCGCTTTCTCATCAGACACACTAACATTTTTCTTCATATACGTACTTTGCTTCATAACCGTATCAAATAGCTTGTCGCTTGATTTTCTTAAGTCACGGTTCGTGGAACGATAGTCGTCCAGTTGCCATTGTGTGTATTGTTTCTTTTGTGTAATTTTATCAAGAGGAAGTCGATGCGCTTTCATCATGTCTCTGATGATTGATTCTGTATCGATTCCTGATGCCAATCCACCGATTCTCATCGTGCCTCACACCTTTTTAATTAAATTTTATGATCGAGTACTAATCCAATGAAGTCTTTCATTGCTGCGTGTATGTCGAGCAATTTTTTGGTAGTATTTCCCGAACTACCTCTTCTGTTTCAGGGTCCACAATCGTTACGTACTATTCATTCGTTATGTCTAGTATCGGATTAAAATACGGGATGTTAAGCATCGCCACAGTTTTTCTTCTATAAATTCCTAGCTGTTTTACATTTTAGCTATTCATGACGAATTAAAAATCCCTACTTTTTTCTTTGGCTATAAATAAATATTTTCAACGTTATGAAAATCAGACTATTAGAACAGTCGAAAGTAATGTATGATAAGAACAATCTATAAGAGTAAAGGAGCATACACCCATGTTTCATTCCATTAAAACGAAAATGATTCTTCTTGTCCTCGTGCTAGTTGCTGGCGGAGTTTTGACCATGACAGGGATTAGTAGCTGGTTAGTCAAGGAGCGGACAGAGGAAAACCTTACAGAATCGAGTAGTACGCTGCTAACTGAAATGAGTGCTTCTATTGAAGCGGATTTGCAGCAATACAGTAAAGGGTTAGAGTTGCTGACCGATTCTTCGGACTACACGAATGCTTCCGCCACAACAGGCGAGGCAGAAGTTGCGAAAGCACTCCAAAACACATTAGAGACGTACCCTGACGTATCCAGTACATATCTTAGTTTTGCGACCAAAGAAACGATGATTCGTCCTTACGTGGATTTGACAGAATTTGATCCCACTACACGTGAATGGTATCAAAATGCGGTAGCAGAAACAGAACAAGTGCATTGGACCAAACCGTATATTGACGAAGCGACAGGTAATTTCGTCATTAGTGCTTCAAAAGCCGTGATGAACGGCAATGAATTCGTGGGTGTAGCGGGAATTGATATTCAGTTATCGACCATGTCCGAAGGGATCTCCGCGACTGCTATTCCACATGATGGGTATGCATTCATTCTCGATGCTGAAGGAACGGCTATCGCTCACCCTTCACTCGTTGGAGAGAATGTCATGGATCGTGATTATGTAGCTAAAATGTACAAAGAGCCAGCTGGCCACCATACGTTCGAGCAAGAAGGTGTCAAAAAGGTCGATATGTTCACGACCATTCCGAATTTCGACTGGAAACTGGGTGTCATCTATGATCAGAAAAACATGCAGTCACTGGCAACAGGTTTACGCAACGTCATGATGATAGCGGCTGTTGTGACATTGGCCGTACTTGCGATCATCCTATTCATCTTCATCAGCCGAGTATTGAAACCGATTTTCCGTCTACAAGAGACCGTGCAGCAAGTAGCGGACGGTGATTTAACGGTTAGAGCCAACATCCATTCCAGTGATGAAATTGGAGAACTTGGTAAAGGTTTTGATCAGATGCTCGACCAAATGAACGGTTTGATTACGACCGTGACACATTCCGCTTCCAATGTACTGGCAAGCTCACAAAACCTAAGTGCGGTATCCGAAGAAACAAATGCGACGAGTGAAGAAATCGCAAGTGCTTTGGCAGAAATCACTAGAGGGGTTGTCCAGTCTGCGGAAAACGCAGAAACGGTAACTACTCGTGCTGAGTTATTGAATCAGCAAATTCAAGAAGCCAATGATACTGCTAGCGAAATGGCAAGCTTGGCTACAGAAGCTGTAACCTATAACGCTGAAGGCCGTACCCAGATGAGTATTTTAAGCTCTTCATTCAATAACTGGAATCAAGACTTGCAACAAATGGGCGGCATGATCGGATCATTAGAAGACAAAGTGAAAGCAATCAGTTCCGTCATTGACGCCATCACATCGATCTCTTCCCAAACCAATCTGCTCGCGTTAAACGCTAGTATTGAAGCGGCGAGGGCCGGTGAACATGGTAAAGGCTTTGCGGTAGTAGCAAACGAAGTCCGTCAATTAGCAGAACAGTCCGCGAGATCAGCAGAACAAGTACGTTCTACGATTCATGAATTACAGAATGGCACGCAGCATGTCATCGAGCAAATGGACAATACGCGCAATACATTCGAACGCCAAAGCACCGTCGTACAAGACACAGAAGGAATTTTCGAAAGTATTTCTAGTTTCATTGGCGATATGCAATCCCGAATCAATCAAGTTACTAGCGCACTTCAGGAAATGGACGTCCATAAAAACGATGTGTCCGAGCAAATTCAAATTTTATTGTCGACGACAGAACAATCGGCAGCAGCTTGTGAAGAAGTAAGTGCTTCTTCCGATGAACAACTTCACGCAATCGGCTCAGTTGCCGAAGCGGCCGAAGCCTTGACTCAGTTGAGTGAAGACCTAAGTTACGCTGTGGAACGATTTAAAATCTAACAAGATCCGCCTCTCCTTTTTAAAGGATTGGCGGATTTTTTTATAAAAGCCAAGGCACTCTGAGAATCTCTGCATAGAATAAGGGTAGTTCCACATTTGGAGGTGAAATCAATATGGGAGAATCAGTTAAAGGATCTGGGTACGGTGGCGGTTATGATGGTGGCTTCGGCTTTTCAATGATCGTTGTTCTGTTTATCTTATTGATCATTGTCGGTGCAGGATTTATGGGTTACGGTTGCTAATTACTTAAAAAAACTGGAGGTGGAGACATGTTTGGATTTGGTGGATATGGACACGGTGGTGGCGGTTACGGAGGATCCGGTTGTGAGAGTACTGGATCGTACGGCTCATGCGGTTCTTACGGAAACGGATTCGCATTGATTGTTGTACTATTTATCCTTCTCATTATTGTAGGCGCCGCTTGCCTATAAGTCTTTAAAAAGAAACCTGTCGATTTTTCGACAGGTTTCTTCATTTTTCTTTATAAAACAATGAACATATAGGAATTTTAGCCGATAACAAGTTAGGTACAATATAGCATCACACATCTAAGAAGGAGCTGAACACGTGTTACGGTCAATAAAAGCAAAGATTATCTTAACCGCTATCATTTTATTCATTCTAGGTATCGCATTAATGACTTGGATGACCAATGAACAAGCGAAGAAACAATCCATGGTCAATGCTATGGATTCAAGTAATGCAATCATCGGTGAAATGAGTTTCGGTGTTTTCCACTTTATGGACAAGTATGAAAAAGGCTTGGCATTGTTGGCGACGACCGATGCCATCACAGAATTCACTGGAGAAAAAGGAAAAGAAGTATCTGTTAAAGAAATAGAGGATCGTCTACAAACTTTCTTGTCTATGTATCCAAGTGCAGATGCCGTTTATTATTCATTGACATCCAAATATACTGTCATCAAGCCGGATGATGATTTAACGGATTATGATCCGACGACGCGAAACTGGTATCAATTAGCACAAGAAAATCCAGACAACGTGCAATGGACAGAGCCGTATTTGGATGATACAACGAATCAGTTTGTCATTACTGCTTCCAAAGCCATCATGATCGACGGTACGTTTATCGGTGCTCTTGGACTGGATATTGAACTGAGCGCATTAACAGACGAAATAGCAAGCCGCGATATCGGATATAACGGCTATCCTGTGCTACTCGACGATCAAGGACTGGCTATCGTTCACCCTTCTAAAACAGGAACGGATGTAACAAACGAAGCTCAATTCAAAAAAATGTATGACTCGGACAGTGGCGTCATCGAATATACCGATGATCAAGGGATCGACAAGCGCAATATCTATACGACAATTCCCGAGTTTAACTGGAAAGTCGGCGCAATTTATGAAGAGCACGATTTAAGTGCGATGGCACAGTCATTACGTAATTCTATGTTGATCATTGCACTCATTACGTTGATTCTCACATTCGTCGGTCTATTTATTACGATCAGCCGTATGTTGAAGCCACTCGAGACAGTCAAAGGTTTGATGGCCGAAGTATCTGGCGGAGATCTAACAGTACGTTCAGATAATCAGAGTCCAGATGAAATCGGTGAATTAAGCCGAGATTTCAATCACATGGTGCAAAACATGAACGACATTATCACAGTCGTCCACACATCAGCAGACCATGTCCGATCGAATTCCGAAAGCTTAAGTGCCGTATCCGAAGAAACGAGTGCCGCAAGCAATGAAGTCGCAATGGCTGTCGGAGAAATTGCACAAGGTGCCGCGAAATCTGCCGAAGACGCAGAAATCGTTACAGAACGCATCGACCTTCTCGGTCAAGAAATTAATGAAATTCGAGAAAAAACAGAAGTTATGCTAGATATCGCGACACAAACTGGTATTCAAAACACCAATGGTCAGCGACAAATGCACGCACTGAAGACTTCCTTCACGACTACTGGTAAAACGCTAGAAGAAATGTCCACTGACATTGATTCACTAGGCGGAAAAGTACAAGCGATCGGTAGTGTCATGGAAACGATCATGAACATTTCCAAACAAACCAATCTCTTAGCGCTCAATGCAAGCATTGAAGCAGCTAGAGCTGGCGAACACGGCAAAGGATTCGCAGTCGTGGCAGAAGAAGTTCGCACACTCGCTGAACAATCCGCCCGTGCCACAGACGATGTCAAAGTAACAATAGAAGAATTACAAAAAGAATCACATATCGTCTCGGAACAAATGCAACAAACAATCAACACATTCCGCGAACAAGGCGTAGTCGTCGGAGATACGGAAAACACATTTGAAGAACTCTCTTCACTGATGGACACAATGCAAGAATCGATCCATACCGTATCAAATGAAATCCAGTTAATTGCCACACATAAAGATGATGTGTCCATAACTGTTGAAACGATGTCCGCCACATCACAAGAAACCGCAGCGGCCTGTGAAGAAGTTAGCGCATCATCAGAAGAACAACTCCGCGCAATCCAATCGGTTACAGAAGCTGCCGAAACATTGACTGAACTAAGCGAGAAGCTATCAGAAGTCATTGCACAATTTAAAATGTAATTTATTTTAGGGAAGACCCTCGTGATGTAGTGACGGGGGTCTTCTTTTTATATTTGTGTGATCGCTCATAGTTGTGGTGTGAGTGCTCTATTGGGTGTGGCATGACATTCGCTCATTATTAAAGCCCGACCGCCCTATCAGACGTGGCTATGACATTCGCTCATACTTACCGCGTGACCGCTCTATCCAACGCGTTATCCGATCACACTTACAGCTTGACCGCTCTATCAGACACGATATCCGATCATATCCACCACCCGAACGCTCTATCCAACATGCTAGCCGCTCATTCTTAAAGCCAGACTGCCGCTCTATCAGACGTGGCTATGACATTCGCTCATACTTACCGCGTGACCGCTCTATTCAACGCGTTATCCGATCACACTTACAGCTTGACCGCTCTATCGGACACGATACCCGATCATACCCACCACCCGAACGCTCTATCCAACATGCTAACCGCTCATTCTTAAAGCCCGACCGCCCCTATCAGCCGTGGCTATGACATTCGCTCATACTTGTCGAGTGAGCGCTCTATCCAACGCGTTATCCGATCATACTTACAGCTTGACCGCTCTATCAGACACGATATCCGATCATATCCACCGTCCGAACGCTCTATCCAACATGCTAGCCGCTCATTCTTAAAGCCCGACCGCCCCTATCAGACGTGGCTATGACATTCGCTCATACTTACCGCGTGAGCGCTCTATCCAACGCGTTATCCGATCATACTTACAGCTTGACCGCTCTATCGGACACGATATCCGCTCATATCCACTACCCGAACGCTCTATCCAACATGCTAACCGCTCATTCTTAAAGCCCGACCGCCCCTATCAGCCGTGGCTATGACATTCGCTCATACTTACCGCGTGAGCGCTCTATCCAACGCGTTATCCGATCACACTTACAGCTTGACCGCTCTATCGGACACGATACCCGATCATACTCTCCGCTCGACTGCTCTATCAAACACAATAACCGCTCATACCCACAAAAAAACCGCCCTACGACCAATTAAAAACAACCAAATTCTATCAACTTCCACCAATCAAACCACTTCGTTTCCCCTAACAAAAGCACCCATTTCCCCCAAGCAAAACGAGAACATGACGATTCGATATCTCCTTCAAAACTTTCTATTATATAGATACCCAGGGAATACAAAGTGTCGTGCACGGCCTGAAGAGGTCGCTTGAATGGAAAACAGGAAGAATGAAAAATTTGAAGAAGTTATGGAACAATATGAACCGATGATCTCAGCTGTCATAAGAAAACTACACATCTATTGTGATTTCGACAACTTCCGCCAAACCGGACGCTTTGCACTTTTTCAAGCATGGACGCGCTTTGACGAAACGAAAGGAAACTTCACTCCGTTCGCCTACCGCTCTATCTATGGTGCTATGCTTGACGATTTGAAAAAAGAAAGCCGGTTTAGCGATGTGAACACATCAGTCGAAACCGAAACGTTAGAAAATCTAGCACAATACGACTTCATGGAAGACCCAAACAATGCACTACACGAAATCATCACCGCGCTCCCACCAAAAGAACGCGAACTACTAATCAAACTATACGTAGAAAACAAAACCCAAGCGGAATGCGCCACGCACTTCAGCATTTCAGTTCCAGGAATCAAAAAACGTCGAGAAAAACTACTAAAAAAACTGAAAGATCAACTCACTGCCAAACAAAGCTTAGAAAACTAAACAAAGGCAAGAGCCGCCCCAATGGGTAGCTCTTGCCTTTGTCTTTATGTATGATTCTATGTTAGATGACGATTTCAGTTGAACGTAAGTGGAAGACAACACCCCACTCTTACCCCTTCCACTTCCGAAACCCACGACGCTGCGCAAAACGCGCGCAAGACGAACAAACCTTGATCTTCTTATCATTTGGCAAATAATATCCCTGATAAACAGACGTCCGTTTCTTACAATATTCACACTTCGGCTTAAAGAAATCAAACAACATACTCTTCCCTCCTGACCGCTCATGAACATAGTTCCCAACCAAACGATTCATAATTATACTGATTATACCACCCCTTTAGACAAAACAGTGAATATTTCACAAATCCATTCGACAGAAAAAGCGCTCCTCCTAAGAGGAACGCTATGTATCACTCTATTTACTCATCCGATATCTCATAATTCCCACGCTTATGATTCTTTCGGATCAAATACGTCTTGTAACTCTTCCTCACGCCAAGCGCCATTTGTGTGAACCTAGCCGTCAGTCCATTCTTCAACATGCATGACCGCTGGTATCTGCTCTGGAACACCGAATAACTGCAGTTCACAGTGAACACATTGCCATCGCGGAATATCACTTTTGTATGTTCTTTATCGAACGGCAAGAACGTGAGGATATGTGACAATGAAAACCACACACATTCATTACTTGAAGGCGATTTACTAGGAAATAAATAGATATCCAATCGCTCATTGACCATCACGGGCGTCATGTGGATACTCCCCATCAACGCCTTGCCACCGTCGATCCCACCGCGCAAACTCGTTCCGTAAAATAGCATACTCAAGTCCACTACCTCGGTTGGACTATGTTCCACTTGTACAAAATCACCGTCTTTCAATAACACCGCACATAACTTTCCTTCATCATCATAATACGGATAGACCATACTCGTCCCCGGTGAAATTACTGACTTCGTTTCCTCATTCATGCCCCATTATCCCCCTTTTTTATAGAAACACCTTTCGGTTAGTGGAATAAAGGGGTATACTAACGGTATGTTGGTATACACCAGCTACTAAATCCTCGAGTCTGTCTCCCATGACATGAAGCACTCGGGGATTTTCTCTATCCACTAGGTAACGCATTAATTTCTCACCTCCCTTCAGTTGACGCACAAAAAACAGGCCAATAAACAGAGCTTTAGTTATCGACCTGCATTCATTCATTTTCACATATAGTAAGCGTTTACATAGCGGATTTCATACAAAGTACCTGTCTTAAGGACTAGTATATAGTACTATAATGTTTACGTCTACCTCCATTTCCATTATTCTGATTTTATTGTTGAACTCCCATATAATTTGACATATTTTGTATTTGTAATGAGTTGTGTAGAAGCATTGCGTTTAGCATATGATGTGAATTAAAATACATAGCAAGACATTATGCGGTATAGGAAAGCACTTAGGAGGAAGTCATTATGGTAAAAGATAAAGTATTGCTCATCACTGGCGCGGCTCAAGGAATTGGATTCGAAATATCGAAAGCATTCGCAGAAGCTGGATCCATCGTCGTGTTAACGGATGTAAATGAAGAAAAAGTAAAAGAAGCGGCTGTCACGTTAGGTGGCGGCGCAATCGGCTTGAAATGTGATGTCACGAAAGAACAAGACATTCAACAAGCAATCGATGAAACAATCTCCCACTTCGGCAGAATCGATATCCTCATTAACAATGCAGGTTTGCAGCACGTCGCAAAGCTCGAAGACTTCCCGACCGCACGATTTGAACTACTAGTAAAAGTGATGCTCACTGCGCCATTTATTGCGACAAAGCTCGTCTTGCCGCATATGAAAAAGCAGCAATTCGGCCGGATCTTAAATATGGCGTCGATTAACGGACTTGTTGGATTCGCCGGCAAAGCGGCGTACAACTCGTCGAAGCACGGCGTCATTGGGCTGACAAAAGTAGCTGCGCTCGAAACGGCAGCTGACGGCATTACCGTCAATGCAATTTGCCCCGGCTACGTGGATACGCCACTTGTGCGCAATCAGTTTGAAGACTTAGCGGAAGTTCGCGGCGTGCCTCTCGAATCGGTGCTGGAAGAGATTATCTATCCTTTAGTTCCCCAGAAACGGTTGTTGGATGTAAAGGAAGTGGCGGATCTTGCGCTGTATCTTTCAAGTGATAGTGCGAAAGGGATTACCGGGCAAGCGATTGTGCTTGATGGTGGGTATACGGTGCAGTAAGGCGTATTCCTTGATATGCGTAGGATAGCTGTAGAATCACACTATTCCCCTGCAATCAAAAAAGTTCTCAACCGACAACTCGTCGCGTTGAGAACTTTTTTATTTATAAAACACTAAGCTCTGAATCCTTCATATCACTTATGAACATACAACCTGGAGAATGCGTGATCATAATAGATGGCTTACTCTGCATCGCTACAGCTTGCGGCGTCACGCCACACGCCCAGAACACGGGAATCTCGTCTTCATGGATCGTCACGGCTTCTCCAAAGTCTGGTGCGGAAATATCGTCAATTCCTATCAAACTAGGATCCCCTAGATGAATCGGTGCCCCATGAACGTCAGGAAAGCGCGTCGTAATTTGAATCGCGCGAATCGCGTCTTGCGCCTTCATTGGACGCATACTGACTACGGTCGGCCCTTCAAAAATACCGGCCTTTGTGCAAGCAATATTCGTTTTATACATCGGCACATTGCGCTTCTCCTCGATATGGCGAATAGGAATTCCACCCGCAAGTAACGGCGCTTCAAACGTGAAACTGCAACCGATTAGAAAGCCTACCATATCGTCTTCCCAGTAATCCGTAATATCGTTCACTTCTTCCGCTAAGACACCGTCTCTATAAATACGGTAACTCGGTAGTTCACTGCGAATGTCTGCGTCGTGCGCAATCTTAGCCGGACGATATGAACCCGGCTCTGTGACATCTAATAACGGACAAGACTTCGGATTGCGTTGGCAAAACAGTAGAAAATCAAGCGCATGCTGTTGTTTTAAGATGACCAAATTCGCCTGCGTAAAGCCTGTCGCCATTCCAGACGTCTGCCCCGTAATGACTTGCTCTCGAATGAATTTCCGAACTTCTTGCGCTTTCATAGAACGATACGCTTCCATCTATACAACCTCCTACCGATCACTTAAAAAGTAATGGAATCTGTTCGATCAACGTGATAACACTTAACACGCCCATGACGACCACAACAATCGCGCCGCCAATCGTCAACCAAAGTGGATGCTTGTATTCACCGACAATATTCTTCTTATACGCCGCAATGAGCAACGTACCTAGCGCTAGTGGCAGAATCAATGCATTCAACGCCCCTACTAATAAAAGAATCGTAACCGGCTTTCCAACGAATGCGAATGTTGCTGTTGATACAATGATGAATAAAATAATAATCCAGTTGTGATACTTTTCGATGAATGGGTGGAATGAGCGGATAAATGAAACCGATGTATACGCCGCGCCGACAACGGATGTGATCGCTGCTACCCACATGATGACACCGAATAATCTCAACCCAAGTTCTCCTGCGCCTAGCTGGAACACAGATGCTGGTGGATTGTCTGGATCAATCTGCAAACCTTGTGAAACGATTCCGAGTACAGCTAGGAATAATGCCACGCGGATGATGCCTGTAACAACAATACCTGTGACCGAACTTCTCGTGACCAATGGAACAGAATCAATGCCTTTAATTCCTGCATCTAACAAACGGTGTCCACCTGCGAACGTAATATACCCACCGACTGTCCCTCCGACTAACGTAACGATCGCGAAGAAGCTAATTTCAGAAGGGTTAAACGTTCTGACGATTGCCTCTCCAACTGGCGGCGACGTTTTGAACGCGACAAACACGACCAAAATAATCATCAACACACCCGCAACGGCAACGACTTTGTCCATCACTTTGCCTGCTTCTTTCACCATGAAAATCAAAATCGCAAAGACCGCACTGATGACCGCACCCATGATTGGATCGATTCCAACCATCGCGTTCAGCCCTAAACCTGCACCCGCCACGTTTCCAATATTAAACGCAAGACCTCCTGCGACAATGAGGAAGGCGAGGACGAAACCTAGACCTGGCAACACTTTATTGGCAATTTCCTGTCCACGTAGGCCGGACACCGCGATCACTCGCCATATATTCATTTGAGCAAAGACATCTAGAATTAATGAAATTAAAATAACGAAACCGAAACTTGCTGCGAGTTGCTCTGTAAATACCGTGGTCTGTGTTAAGAAACCAGGTCCAACAGACGAAGTTGCCATCAGGAAGGCGGCGCCAAGTAAGACGCCACGGGTTACTTTTTTCTGTTCCTGCTCATGAGTAAGTCCTAACTTCTCATTTTTCATAAAGCATCCTCCCGATCAGCCATAGCCGTCACAGTAATTTCTTCACCGTTCAGCCGGTCTGTAATGTATTTTGCAAACTCCACTGCATGCTCTCCATCTCCGTGAATACAAATGGTGTCAGCACGTAGAGCAACGTCTGTCCCTTGTTGAGACCGTACTTTTCCTTCTTTGACCATTTGAATCACTTGTTCAGCAGACAGTTCTTGATCGGTAATCATCGCATCGTCTTGCGAACGCGAAGTGAGCATGCCGTTTGATTGATACGTACGATCGGCAAATACTTCATGCGCCGTCTCGAGTCCAATCGCTTCCCCCGCTTTTGATAATTCACTATCCGCAAGAGCGAACAATACAAGCGAAGGTGAAACATCATAGACCGCTTTAGCGATAGCTTCTGCAATCCCTTGATCTCTTGACGCCATCTGATACAACGCGCCATGCGGCTTCACATGCTGCATCGGTTCTTGATGTACAGCGAGAAATGCTTGCAGTGCACCAATTTGATAGACGACCATGTCATACGCTTCTTGTGGAGTAATATTCATATCTCTACGTCCGAATCCAACTAAATCCGGCAACCCTGGATGCGCTCCAATTCGTACTCCGTTATCGATCGCAAGTTGCACCGTCTCCCGCATTACGGAAGGATCGCCTGCGTGGAATCCACATGCTATATTGGCAGAGGTTACATATTTCAAAATCTCTTTTTGTTCCCCTAATGTATACCGACCGAAGCTTTCTCCTAAATCACTATTCAAATCAACTTTTACCATATCCATAACCCCCATTGTTTTTTTACAACGACCAGCCCGTCATAAAACGAGTGAATCGCTAAGTTGCCAACAAGAAGTAAGCGTTTGCATATCGCCTAGTTCCGAAATTCGAAACCAAGGTTTTGAACTTGAAACTTAGTCTATCATAAAAATCTTTTGTTGAATAGACCATTGTCGAAATATGGTGAGTATTTTTACTAACTGAATAATAAGCTTGTATTTTCTTTTTAGAAATCTATAATAGAACTACGATTCGTTTTTCAGAATAACGGTTTCGAATTTCGGAATTTGAAGGAGATGTTACGATGAGTGAACAGAAATCTCTCGATATAAAAGTACTTGGCGATTCTGCCATCATTATAAAACTAGGAGAAGGCATCCATCCTTCCATCCACCAGCAAGTGAAAAATCTATCTTATCTCTTGGATGAATACCCATTTGACGGATTCATCGAGTCGGTTCCTGCCTATAATAGCTTGGCGGTCTACTACTCTCCGTATCTCGTCCATCAATCAAAAAACGGCTTTCAAATTGCCGGCACGCCTATTGAAAAAGTAACCGATTATATTAATACGCTAGCTATCCAAATATCTGAACTTCCTGTTACGGAAGGGAGACTAGTCGAGATTCCTGTTTTGTACGGTGGAGAATTCGGTCCCGATCTGCACATTGTGGCGGAAACGCATGGCATGTCTGTTGAAGAAGTCATTGAAATTCATACGACACCTGAATATCTCGTCTATATGATCGGCTTCGCACCAGGGTTTCCGTTTCTCGGTGGCCTCGACGAACGCATTGCGACACCGAGAAAATTAACGCCACGGACATCTATTCCTCCTGGCTCGGTCGGAATTGCTGGTAAACAAACCGGTGTCTATCCACTTGAAACACCAGGCGGCTGGCAAATTATCGGACGCACACCGACGGATCTATTCGTTCCGGATATGTCTCCCCCGTCTTTATTGCAATCAGGAGATAAAATTAAATTTTGTCCGATGACACAACAACAGTATGATGAGCAAAAGAAGGTGACGACATGTCAGTAAACGTATTGAATGCTGGGCTCTTGACTACGATTCAAGATATCGGTCGGACCGGTTCACAAAAATTCGGTGTTCTTGTAAGCGGTGCCATGGATAGCTATTCGATGCGCATTGCGAACTTGCTTGTCGGCAATGATGAACGTGAAGGCGTTCTAGAAATCACACTATTTGGAACGAAGCTGCAGTTTGAAGAAGATACGTTGATCGCGATTACTGGCGGGGATCTTCAAACGACGGTTGATGGAATCCCTGTTGCCAACTGGCGGCCACTTATCGTCAGAAAAGGCTCGATACTGAAATTCGGCTTTGCGATTGAAGGATGTCGAGCGTATTTGGCTATTGCCGGTGGGATTGACATACCCGTTGTGATGGAAAGTAAAAGTACGTATATGGTGGCGGGAATTGGCGGTTTTAAAGGGCGTGCGTTGCAACAAAATGATCAGCTTTCATTCGGACCATTAACGGAATCAAACGACAAAGTCTTTACGTTGATTGAACGTGAAGGCACACCCGACTGGGCTGTACCGCATCATCCGTTAGTTAATTTGGCATCCACACAAACCATTCGATTCATTGAAGGCACAGAATATAAGCACTTTGACGATGCGAGTAAACAACGACTTGTGCGCGAGCCGTATGTCGTCACGCCGCAATCAAACCGAATGGGCTTACGACTCGAAGGACAGGCGCTTTCGTTAACGGAGAAACTGGAAATGCTATCAGAAGGTGTAACGTTCGGAACGATTCAACTCCCTCCTAACGGCAAGCCGATTATTTTAATGGCGGACAGACAAACCGCTGGCGGCTATCCGAAAATCGGACAAGTGATCACTGCTGACTTAGGTAGTCTGTCGCAAGTAAAACCGAACGCGACACTCTATTTCAAACTCATCACACATGCGGAAGCCGAGCGTGAACTGATCGCGAAAGAAGAGCTAATTAACCAGTTTAAAATTGGTATCCAACATAATCTTCGCTACTAAAACAAAAACCTTTGTGTTTCAGATTAACTGAATCACAAAGGTTTCTTTCATCCTGTATACCCAAGCTGCCGAGAAATCTCCGAGGCAGCTTGTTTCACTTTCGGAACGAGTATTTTCAAATGCTCTTCTTGATAATTGGCTTCAATACCTGCGATACTGATGCCCGCAATTACATCTCCACTAAAATCAAAAATCGGCGCCGCCACAGAAGACGTGAAATTCTCAAGCTCTGAATTACTGAGTGCATAGCCCTTCTGCCGCGTCTCTTGAATAGACGCAAGCAACGACTCTCGATCCGTGAATGTCCCGTTACCAAACTGCTGTAATTCGGTCTTATCCAAATACTCGGCGATGTAGCTATCCGATAGATAGGACAGAATAATCCGCGAACAAGCTCCCGCATACAACGGACTACTTCGTCCAATCGCCGTATACAAACGAACTTTCTGGAACGTATCGATTTTCTCCACATAAATCGCCTGATCCCCTTGCCGGACAATTAAATTAATCGCTTCCTTCACGTCTTGGTGAAGCTCTTCCATAATGGGATAGGCGATTTTGCGAATGTCTAAGCGCTTCGATACAAGACTACCGTATTTCAATAGCAATAATCCGAGACGATACTGTGAATCCGCGCCCTTCTCGAGAAACTTCATTTCTTCGAGTGAAGATAGCATGCGGTAGACCGAGGATTTCGGGATACCGGATAGGTCGATAATTTCTTGGAATGTGAGGGCTGGGTGATCGACGAATAAATTTAGGATGTCCAGAGAGCGGACGACTGTTTTATTGTTTGTGCTCATGTGGGCTCCTTTCTGATTGACAGGCTGAATCAATTTTTATATTTTGGATAAACACACGATATGGTTGATTATAACATTGAAGTAGTTGGAAGCACATACCATTTAGTTATCATGAAATGAACCTTTCCCAATCACTTTAGCGGCCACGTCTTCATAACCGCCCGTGCCACATGACTACCACTCAATGCTGAAGACAGCGTCCCTGGCCCCGGAAACGATTGCTCCCCTACAATATATAATTGCGGCAAAGAAGAACGCACACTTTTCGGCTTCAATATTGCATTCTTCACCGTCAAAGGAAAACCGCCTACTTCTGATTTACCGATATACTTTTTATACGTCTCAGGAGAACCCGCTTCCAAATACAGTACATAGTCTTCAACAGGAAGAACTTTTTGAATTTCAGCCAACATCGCTTGCGCTACGATGTCTTTCTTTTCTTTATACTCTTCTTTTGATAACTCTTCCCACAGCTCCGCGTATGTATGGATCGAACAGGTCATCATGATCTCATTTTCAACGCGTTCATTGCGGCGATCGTAAGCAGGCTGAAACGTTACATAGACTGGTCCATGGCCGTTTGAATGAAGTACTGTCTGATCCTTATCCGGCACGATTTGAATGGCAAAAGGTAACGGTTTGCCTTCTAATTCTTGCTGCCAGAACGTATCCGATAGAAGCGCATCGATTCGGAAAGCCCCCCACGCAAACTCCTTTGATTCGGAATGACTCGTACGCGGTCCGAAAGAAACACCTGCATTGTTGACCACCACGTCATAAGCTTCAGTCTTCTTTCTACTCGTCACATGCCACTTTTTCTCTTGATATAGCAACTCTGTAACAGGTGAAGCTGTAATCACTTCACCACCGAGCTCCACAATTCGCTCCGCCAAACGTTCACTCAACTGGCTCATTCCTTTTTCCACATAAAAGCTGCCTCTTCTGTAAATCGTCAACGCCAGACTCGACGGCAATAAAGCCGCTTCCGTACAGTCAGTTTGTGCCGCGTCGAGCAACTGCGCATCGATAAACTGTCGCAGCGGTTCATAACGATCAAGTTTATATGTACGCAGTAAATCTTCCACCGTCCGCGTAGCATGGCGAGCTAGACGCAACATACTTCCTGGGTGCGTAACCGCATGGCTCGGCAACTTCCCTAGATCATATACGCGCTGGATCGGCAACGACACGCCGGTAGCCGTCACTCCATATACTGCTTCACTGATTTGCTCTAATTTGTTCCAAAAGGCAATGACATCACGCTGTCTTTCAGGAAAAACACGCGCCAGCTCTTCTTCCCAAGCCTTTTTATTGCAATACAATGAAATCTGTCGGTCTTCCATCACCACATCCATCGGGTGATCGAGCAAAACAAACGGAACGTTCAAATCAAGTTCAGTAAACAGCATGTCTAGTAACCCCTGCTCTTCCAATCCGAAAGCAATCGTCGCACCAGCAGGAAATATACGTTTATTTCGCACATAAGAACCTGCTGACCCACCCACTCTCGTCGCCTTTTCAAGAACGGTCACTTGATAGCCTTCTTTAGCCAACAGAGCACCAGCCAGTAAGCCGCCAATACCGGCACCGATGACACATACAGTTTTGCTCATGGAAATCACCTTCTCCCTATATCTTACAAATCCACTAGATGGACTTCATTATTTTGTAAATGTTACGGATGATTATATCATACGCCCTACGAATCACTCATTCACGTACCTCCCACTGTCACTAGTAGACAATTCCCCTGTAGTCTATTCCCACGTGGTATACTAGTACTTATTGTTTTTAAAAAAGGAGTTCTTTTATATGCCATACGATGTACTATTATTTGATTTAGACGATACATTATTCGATTTTGAAGAAACAGAAAAACATGCACTCGGCAATACATTTCACACGTTCGGTCTACCAAACGGCCTAGAAGCATACCGCGATACATACCGCGCGATCAGCTCCGTCATCTGGGATGATCTCGAACAAGGACGCATTACCATTGAAGAGTTAAAAGTAGAACGCTTCCGTCGGTTATTCGCACATCACGAACTACAACTAGACGCAGCCCATTTCGGAGAGCTATACATCGAAAATCTAGGCTACGAATCCCATTTGATCGACGGCGTAGAAGACATGATGTCAAAGCTAACGGATTACCGCTTGGCGATCTTAACGAACGGCTTCACAATTGCTCAACACGCTCGCATTGCCGGCTCGCCTTTACGCAATACATTCGAAGCGATCATTGCTTCTGAAGAAACAGGCTACAAAAAGCCACAGCCCGAGATTTTTGACTACACGTTTAAGAAACTAGGCGTCACGGATCCATCCCGTGTACTCATGATCGGCGACTCTTTAACTTCCGACATTCAAGGCGGAATTAACGCTGGCATCGATACATGCTGGTTCAATCCAGATCGGCGCGAAAACCATACAGCAATTCAGCCGACGTATGAAATTCATTCATGGGCAGAATTCAGCGCGGCCCGTTCGACTGTAAAGAACAACTAATCTAAAACTAGTAACCCCTCCAATACATTTCGTTGGAGGGGTTACGCATATACTTATTCGGCTACTAATGAATGGCTCAAGAAACTAGTACTTTCTCTCGCCCGCCGCCTCAATAAACTTCTCAAACAGCTTCAACGACAAACGATCTTCCCGCTTCACCATCGCTTCAGGATGCCACTGAACCCCTACCACAAAACGATGCGCGGTACTCTCAAAAGCTTCAATGACACCATCCTTCGCAACCGCCGTTACGACAAGTGGCGCGTGGACTTCCTTCACCGCCTGATGATGCAATGAGTTCACGCGGACTTCCGAAGTACCTGCCCATTCCGCCAACTTACTATCCCCTACAATATCAATGGAATGAAACGCAAAGTCTAAATCCGTCAGCTGATGATGCTGCAATAAATCCTCTGATAACTGGGCATACATGTCTTGATAAATCGTTCCACCAAACGCCACATTGATCAACTGATACCCCCGGCAAATCCCAAACACCGGCTTATCTTGATCCGCCATCGTTTTAATTAACGTAAGCTCCGACTCATCTCGCTCAGGCAACACTTTCCCAAGCTGTCGATGCGGTTCTTCGCCATACAAATAAGGATCCACATCTTCCCCTCCGATTAGCAACACACCATCCAATCGATCGCAAACGTCTTCAATTGCTTCGAGTCCTACAGGTAAAATGACCGGTACGCCACCTGCTTGTCGAACTGCTCGTATGTATCGAGTCTGAACTAGCGTATCTCCGTTTCGGTCTATATCTGACGTCACACCGATTAATGGTTTCATGTAGCACACTCTCCCTTTTACATTCCTGCAAGTGATGATATATTCTATACCCGATTTGGTAGGAAGTTATTCAGGGATGGTTGCATTGTTAAAAAGTTAATAGAAAACCCAGATTTCCATTCTTGTATCGAATGGAAGATCTGGGCTGAATAAGGTATTGCTCTATACATTTTATGAGAATCAAACTTTCAATTCCCGTACACACGATAATACTGCTCTAAGCCTTCAATCAGACGCTCCGTCCGCTTCGCTGTATACTGTTCAAACGAAGGATCTTCTATTTCTTTAACGAGCGACCATAACGACCAAAGAAAATCCGACTTCAACTTTTGTAGATCAAGCGATTGTTTCGAACTAGCTAGCAAGCCGTAATAATCAAGTAACTCTTGCTCCTGCTGCTCATTTAACTCACGTTCCAAAATAAACGCAGCCAAATCCCATTCCGGCAAATAATTCGCACTGTACTCCCAGTCGATCAACAGCAACTGCTTGGCATCATTCTGAATAAAATTAGCCGTCACCGAGTCCATATGACACGGCACATACTCTTGCTGCTCCCCTTGCATCAACTTCCGCAGCCGCTCTTCCAATAACACATAGAGCGAAGGGATTTCAGTCAACGCAACTTTATACTTCTCCACCTCGCCCCAATAATCAAAACGATTCGGAAATTCCCGTTTCGACGAATGAAGCGTTGCCAACACACCTGCAATCTTCTCCAAATACTCCTCCGTCACAATCAGATCCCGCGTTAAAGTAGCCGTCGCATCATAATAAGGAGTCATTTTAATACCTTCATCGGTAAATACTACATTATCGACCGTTACCCCAATTTCAGCCGCAATTCGTTGGTTTTCTTTTTCATGGTGGCGGTTGATGATGTCTTCGAACTCGTGAGCCGGGAATCGTAGGACGTATTTTTGCCCTGTGTGCTCGACGAGGAAGTTTAGGTTGGTGAGGCCGCCTAGTCTTTTGATGTATTTTAGATTTTCGATTAGAAACAATTTTTTGCACCTCTGTTTTTCATACTATGGTATGTACTGTTCTTCTAGTAGATTCGCGATTTTTGATTACTTATTAAGTATTCGGAAAATTAATCAGAAAATCCACCAATTCAGATCGGTCGTTTAACCGAATATATCTTTTCTGTTCGCTCTATATTTCAAACATCTACTTACAAATAAGACACACCTATAACATAATTATCTTTCAAGAATTCATTTTAATCAATAGTAATACTAGATTTACGATAGTCCTATTGAAAATTGAATCGACAAAATCTATTCACACAGTCTTGGGATATCATCGCACCTTGTGTGGATTCGCTTTGCATGTCCTCTCTCACTTGTCATATAGAGCTTTTTTCTGAAAAGGATACACACTGTACTCATTATTTTTGAAATCGATAGGATTTCTAATTTTTTCACTCACATATTGTATAGAGAAATGTGCGACGTCGAGATTCTTCTCGACACTATTATTATTTATTAAGATTCTTTAAGTTCTTTGGTTATTGGCCTGGCGGGTTTAGGCAAGTGCACTTGCTCAATGTCGTCAGGTACACCTGTCGATATTAGGCAGATCACCTGTAAGTATTGGGCAGTGCTTTTTTGTTTGCCTGTGTAGCATACAACTCCAAAATAATTCAGAATAGTATCTAAACCGTTTGATGGACAGGTAGGCTACACTTAAAGAATATTACGAGCCATATGTAATAAAAGTGCGTAAAGCCCATCAGCAGGATATTTCAGCTGATAAACTGGCAGGTATAAAAGAAAAAAGTGATGCACTCGTTGAACGAATACATCACAAACTAAACATATTACAAACCGATTATAAAGTACTGATTGGATTAAACCGAGACAAATATATCGATCACACAAACGCACAAATTAAAGAGCTTATACCTGTTAAAATTTCGTGTAAGAAATCTGAGATTAATTAAACACCACGAGAGATAATTGTGGGTGTTGATGAAAACAAGGAACCTTATGCATATTTGTCGATAGATTGATGTAATGCCTAGTACATGTACGCTACACAACTTAAATCAAAATTTCTAGTTTGCCTGTGCATCATACAACTCTAGACTAATTCAGAACAGCATCTAAGTTGTTTGATTCATAGTAGAAAATTATTTAGGTTTCAAACTGATGATTCTCTAAATGAAAATAATATTCCAACCCATTACTTCAAGTTTCTTTATTTCCGCCGCACTAATTTTTTCATACGGAATAGCTAAACATAACAACCCTCTAGGTCTAGTCATAGCCACATAGTGACATTTTAAATTATCTTCTTTGGTTAGTGTCAGCCTTTTTCTACTATCGTCGCCTTGAAGATATGTTAGTATATCTTTTAATCTATGACTTCTTTTAAATGTTTCTAACACCAATGTCGATAAATGTGTTTTCCCCTTTACTCCATGTATACTATTTAAATTTATCAATACATTTCTATCTTTTTCTTTAAAGTTAATAGTATTTGATAATTGTTTATTCATTATTTTATTGAAACTGTTTTCAGGTTCTTTCCATTTAACAAAATCTGAATCGGAAATGTTAATATCAAATTGAATTAATAGTAAATTCACATATTTCAACGTATGATTCCAATGTCTTTCTGTATTAAATTCAGATATTTGTAAAACACATACATACTCTCTGAATTTTCTAACGTCCTCTAAATTTTCTAAGCATTCAGAAAATGAAGTCATTAGATTTTCACGTTTTCTTATAAAGGTTTTTCCTTTTTTATCATTTATAAACTCTCTGATTCCAGTCAATATCAAGTCTATTTGTTTAAATGTATCTTTATTAGAGTTAAGTTCTTCATGACCAATTCTAAAATAATCAATAAGATATTTTGGTGCATACCCTTTATCTATTGTTTTTGATTGGTATGCTGGCCAATAATCATAAACACCTTTTGGAATGTGTTTATCTTCAGTTTCAGCTTTCTTATTATGTATTAAACCAACCGCGTAACACCCATCGTGTTGATAACGTTCTAATTGTTCGTCACTAAAGGTTTCTAAAATTAGTTTTCCATATTCATTAAGTACATCAGCAATTTTATTTTCATGAAAAATAAAGACAGAGTGTTTACTATTATTAAATTCATTATTAACACCAAGCATCTTTGATTTAGTAATAGCTAAAGGATTGGCTAAATGGGCAATCCTGTTTGAAAATCTTTTACTTTGCTGAATTACTAAAGGAGAAACCCTAGGAAACCTAGCCGAATTACTTTCACCTGAATAGTTATATATGGCTTGATTTTCATCTCCAAAACCTTGTTGAACAGAATTAATAAAACATTTTCCAATCAAATCAAACTGAAAATCATTTGTGTCTTGTGCTTCATCTATAAATAATAGTGGAAATCTCTGAGAAACGATTTGTGAGATCTCAGATACGTCTTCTAAAGCTTCTTTTGCGAAAAATAATATTTCATTGAATGTAAAATATCCATTTCTTTGTGATGAGTCTATTATATCTTTTACATGTTTATAGGGTTTGTGATCAGGTTTATAATTACTTAACTCTAAAACACCATTAGCTTTTTTATAACAGCAGTCAGCTGCAGTTATATGTTTTTTCTCTAATATATCTTTGTAATAAGAATATATTTTATTCCACCTATATATTGTCGTGAATTCAGTATCAATAATCTCAATAGTTTTGCCATTAGATTTCAGCCAAGGCAGAGCCACATATGTTGTGAAGAAAGAATGTACTGTACCAATAAAATGTGGATATCTTAACAGTTTAGCGCCAATACTAGTATTGCCTAAACGTTTTTCAATCTCTTCTCTAGCCACATTAGTGTGGGAAAGCACACATATACCCGAAGATGAAGAGTCCCACTTACTAGCCAAGATAGCTAATTTAGCTACTAAAACGGTAGTTTTACCACTTCCCGGAAAGGCCTGTATATCTCTCGATTCTAAATTTTTAATTATATTTCTTCTTTCACTATCAAAAACTATATCTTGGCCCATCAATTTTTCTACCCAGTCAATATCCTCTTCAGAAATAATAATACTTTTAGACATATTCATGAATTCACCTTGGCTCTCTTGTTACGTAATAAATAGACTCTAGTATGTAATTTGGCAAAGCCTTAAATAAACTTACAGCATTGTTAGAAAACACACTCTCTAACTCTATCGCTAAATACTGAGAGAATTCTGCTTTGGAGGTTTTTTTAGAGGTGAAAAAACTATAAAAATAAGTAGCTTTTTCTGTAATCTGAGAATACATATCGATTGCTTTCTCAATTTCAATATACTTACTTATTCGATTTTCTTTAACATAAGTAGAGTTAACTAAAGCTGTCAATAATACAGATTTCATATCCACGTCATCAAATCCATGATATGCCAAATCATATTCAAGAGTCCATTGGTCTGAGACAAATGTTTTTACTAACTGTCCATCAGCTTTTTCACATATCTCTTGCATATGCTTATTTCTTTCAATTTCATTTACAAAATCGCTCTCAGCCCTCCAACGTCTTTTGTTCTTCTCCGGCCAATATAGTTTATCATCCGAATTAATACCCTTTATACACATTTTAGGTGCGCAATCAGGCATTACATCTCTATCTGTTAAACACGCTACCTTTATATTCAAGTATTCCAATGGATTGTTTGTATTTCGTTGAAATATTTTTGAATATCTTCTAAGACCTGTACCTCTAACATCCACAAGCGATACTCCATAATCAGTAAAATCTCTTTTTAGCAGCTTAGACAAAGTTGGAAGAAGTAATGCCTCTCCCGGACCCTCAACTATTATTACACTTTGAGCAAAAAACAAATTAGATTTTGTAGAATCTAAATATTTTTCTAAGAAAAGATAATCTTCGTTGTCTAACTTGGTTTGATTTTTTGCTAATGAAAATGGTTCACCATTTTTTATAATTATAATATTTTCCAATTTGACTACTGAAGCTAAAAGAGGTGAGTGTGTCGTCATAATTATCTGTTGATCATCGGCTTGTACTTCTTTTTGCAAAGATTTAATAAGCTTTAATTGTCTTTGCGCATGAATATGGGCTTCTGGCTCTTCAATTAGAAGAAATTGACTGATATCACTCTGATTTTTTTTTAGTAACAATTCACATGCCATACTCATTATGTTGCTAGTACCCAAACCTGGTAAACCTTTACTACCTAACTCATTCTTATCAATAGATAAATCTAATTTTTCTAACAAGGCAGATGACTTTCTAATATCTGATGTATCTTCTCCTGAAACTTCAAAAGTCGTTGTAATACTATCTCCTTCAAGTAACATCTGTTTCTGTAATATATCCGTCATCTGACTACTAGCATTTGTTAATGGTATATAATTAGCCAATAGCTGGTTAGACAAATTAAATATTCCAATTAGCGATAAGTCTTCTAAATTATCTCCAGATTCATATTTATTATTACCTACATTAAGTTCGGGTATATTTTGTGTTACTTGGGATAATCTTGAGTTTCGCCCTGACTGCATGTCACTATAAGCATCTCTAAGTGCTTTGAGATGAGTAACTCTCAAAATTTCTTTAGCTTCAGGTGAAAGACTTGGTCCATCATAATTTATTCCAGTAAAAGTGTGTATAATCGGTCTTGGAGGCTTCATACTTAATAAATATTCACAGCTCCATTTTAAATATAAAACTGGTACTATCTCTCCTGTTGAATTCTTTTCATAAGTTAAATATTCGAGTAGCGCTGATTTTTCATATATATTTAGATTCTCAAATTTGCATTTAACTTCTATTTTTTTAGCTATGTCTTCATTATGAAAATCACTTACCATGATTCTATACCATCCTAAATCTGTGGTTCCAAGAACAATTTTCAGAGCGTCAAGAATAGCGGATTTACCAGAATCATTTTCTCCTACTAAAAGTGATAAACCTGGATTAAAATGAATTTCCTGCTCATTTTCATCAAATGATCTAAAGTTTTTTAACGATACTGTTGATATATACATACAAACACCTCACAATTTTGGTAATTATAACACAACTGTAATATTATAGTATCACAAACAAGTTATTTATTTACAATTACATTTAGTTTCATATTTCTATATCAGATTAAAACAGAAAAAACCTCATCACTATAGATAAGGTTCTTGATAACTTGATTATACTTTAAACCATACGTGTTGATTAATCACAATTATACAAACCGATATGACATATCTATCATTGTTGTTTCACTGATTTTTTATACCGATATCCCATTCAATGGATTACTCACCACAAAGAAGCAAGCGATGAAAACCTGATAATTGTCTACCTGTGCATCATACAACTCCAAAACAATTTAGAATAACGTCTGAATTGTACGGTGCACAGGCAGGCTACACTTATCCTGGTGGTACCAAGACGACGGTCATGTGAGAGAATTAGAGAATTTGCACTGTGCATCACACAAGTCAGAAACTATTCAGATTGGTTCTCGATTTGTGTGATGCACAGGTGCGTTACACTAATAGTGTCGGAATTACGCGATGCATAAGTGCTTTATATAATGCTTATGTATGAATCTCCTTTTAAAGTTTTTCAGAAATAAATTGACCAATTGTTAATAATGAGCTTATAGGACCTAAAGATTTTAATAAAAAACTATGAAGTAATTTCGCTTTACATTTATCTTTAACATGAAGTGCCCTTTCCAATTCTTGCGCATGGTAACTGGCTTGTTGCTTTTCTTCTTCACTAATTTTACTATTTACTATGAACTCAGACAGGCCCGCAAAGATTTTATCAATAGACTCGTTGTGTTTCGTAATTTTATTCTGTTTTACATTATCACTCAAAATATTGATATTGTCACCGAATGACGAATGAGAAATATTTAGGTTGTTTTGGGACATAATATACACCGCCTCATTTTTCTGTAATACAATTTTCTTATCATAGGGAGAGATAGAAGTATCTTGAAAATCAGTCTCAAATAATTTCCTTTTAATATCCCGAGGTATTAAATCTCTATAATCATTTAAATCCATATGGAATTCCGAGTTGACATGTGAAACTGAGGTTTTTAAAGCTAAGTTTATAAAGTCATGAAGCTGATAGAAGTCAAGGTCTTGAAAGCAATATTCCAGGTAAAAATCCATGTCTATATCACTAATTGAAAAATCCGAACTTTCTTCCTCTTCAGTAACCGGATATCCGTAATTTGGAACGTCATTAAAATAGAGACTCTCGCCATATTGATTAAAGTGGTCTTTTTCCATATCGTTTTCCAAACGTAAGATCTTGTATAACGCATGTTCATGTAACGGGGATAAATCTCGCTCAAATCCATCTCTACTCCACACGTAAATATCAGTAGCGGCTGAATCACATTTTTCCTTTGTTTCATTGTATATAACTTCAGGGAACAAATCCGAATAATCATTTCCAAAATCTTCATTCATTAAAAAATAGTTTTTAATAATTGATGCAAGTATTTCTCTTGCGAAAACCTTTACCTCAGAGTTATCGATATATATTGGTAACATATTCTATCCTTTCCCCTCGCTATAAAACTTTTTACTTACAATAATTTTAAAGAAGATACCTGGACCCACTCAATTCTGAATCAATCTAGAGTTGTGTATGGACCTGGTACCAACACATTAAGCAATTGCATCCCTATCTCTGATTTCTATAGCAATAGACGGTATATTATCAATGCCTAAATTTATTAGACTTTCAATTTCTTTCCAAGGCCAATTAAAGCTTAAATCTGACGGTTCACAATCGACTTGAAGTGTTTGGCCTTCATTATCCCAACTAGCTTTTACATTCCATGCCGAAAATAAATTAACTTCCTTGTAAACCTCTATTGCTTCATCTGTTATGAGAACTCTACCACTATAAAACATCTTTACATCCCCCTTACTTAAAATTTATTATAATGAATTTATTATAATACTACCAACTATTCATTCAAAACCCAATTCTTATTCGGAACGATTACTAACTTTGTATAGTAGTATAAAGGTGAATTTCAAAAGTATATTCACTTAATCTTTTTATTGCTAGATATTCTTTCGATTTGATGGATTTTTAGAAAATATTTTATTTTGGCTTACCTGTGCACAACAGATATCTGACATCACCCAGAGTATTTCTTATGTTATAAGATGCACAATTACTTTGTATCATCATATTTAGATCACCTGTTGCTGTCGATTAATTTGTTTTCCCAAAATAATAAATAACGAGTCTATAAATGATATCTTATTAGCTCAAATAATTCTGCAACGACTCAATCGCCACCTTATGCTCCTCGATCTGCCTCTCTAACTCCCGCGTCTCTTCCCTACCAAGCCAATACTTCGACGCATACTCCGCATTCTCTTTTATTTTATACAAACGCTTTTCTATTTCTTCCAGAATTCGATCTTGCTGTTTAACTTGCTCCAGTTGCTGTTTCAACTGATCCAGTTCTTCTGAATTATCCATCGTTTGCTATCACTCCTTTACATCTACATACAAGTTTTATTATCACGTTATAATTAGCTATTTGCCATCCATAATTATATAATAAGAACACACATTCTTATCTTATAGGAGGGTTCACTATGTCGATTGGAAAATTGCTGTACTCTACGAATTCACGATCTTACGGCTTTCTATTGGAAGATGGTAAAGCAGCAAAGGAACAATACGTTGCCAATTGCACGAACAATAATCTAGAAATAGACTCTTCTTCTACTGAACAATTAAACAGTCTGCTTTGTGCCTTGCTTCTCGGCAGCGGACGTATTATTTCTTCCGCTACTAACCGCAAGTATTTTCGTTTCACTTTCCATGTAAAACACAGTGAATGGGCTCATTCCTGTCACCAGCAGTTAAAAGCGTATGTATCGGACTTTATTATAAAAAAAGAACAAACAACAGATACACGAAGTAAACTTGGCTTTACAGAGCGTATAGTGATTGAATCTGTGACTATTCCTAACGCAGAAGCATTGCACACCACTTGGTATCAGAACGGCTTCAAAGGCATTCCTCTGGATTTTGTTGAACAACATATGACGGCTCAGACACTCACGTGGTGGTATCAGGAATCCGGACACTTGAAAGTGAAAGAAAACGGCACGTTGGAGAAGTTGATCCTCTCCACCGAGCAATGGACCGATGACGAGCTTAGGTTACTTCAATATGTAATAAATATCAAATTCAATTTTCTGTTTGCGATAGACTGTCAACGAAGACTCATTCTCTATGACCAACTGCAAATCAAATATTTTCTAAGTATAGTTACACCATGGATCCATCCTCTATTTTCTTATAAAATCAGGAATGAAGAAGTTCACAAGTCAGTTGCAAAACGGACAACGATACGACTGCCCAATCAAATATCTATTCCTGCACCTACGAAAGAGATCAATCAAATGATTAAGCAATATGCCTCTTCTATCCAAGTAACAAGAAACAACTTCCAAAGATTGAATTACGCGAGGCAAGAGAACAATGAATCGACACGCTATCAAGTGAGCCTGACTGAAGAAAATCAACACGTCCTGTGTTCCGTCCAAGCTTCGACAGGTTTAACGTTAGGTGAGATTGTGCAAGAGTGCTTTCATCAGCATAACAGCTTTTCACCGCGACCGTTGAATACGTTGGATGATCTTTCGACAACACAGCAAAATATTATGCTTGGTTCGATTATTGGTGATGGCATGCTTACGCATAAAAAGTCCAAATACAAAGGTATACGAAGCAGTTATCACGAGCACTTTTCAATCAAACAAAAAGAATATCGTGCCTGGAAAGTAATGAAATTGAAACCCTATCTGAGTTTCATTCCAAGAGGAGACCATATCATTTCAAGAACAGGAGACTTGTGGAGCAGACTGGAAGAGGTGATTTACAGTGAGAAAACAGATGGGAAGAACAGGATTAAACAGCTGCCCCTCAGCATTCTGGACAAATTAGATGATTTGCACAGCTTGGCCACTATTTATATGGACGACGGGTCGTTGCTACTGACTACCCGTGTAAATCACAATCATAAAAAGATTTACATCACTCCCCATATCGCACTTTACTTACAAAGTTTCACATACGAAGAATTGCTGCTCTTACAAGAACAAATGAAAAAGTTAACCACAGTCGAATTCCGACTGACCAAACTGCCAAGCGGCAATGGTTATTATTTACGAACCAGTCGGATAGCTGATACATTACAATTCCTTCAAGATTTAGAACACATTGTAGTTACCTGTCCCTCTATGAGTTACAAAACTAACTGGCAGTATCGATTTTACTTAGAGAAGCAAAAATGGCGTCAAAAGCACCCGAATTATCAGTTGATTGTCAGCGATAGAAAACGAATGCGCGCCTACACTGAAGATGAAATAAGCAATTTACGACATATGAAGCAATCCGGTAAAACAGATCAACAGATAGCAGATGTACTTGGCCGAAGTTACTGGTCGGTGGTCTATAAAATTAGTGAGCTACGATCGCAAAATTTAATGTGAATTTAAAAAGAGACTCCCTTTAGGAAGTCTCTTTTTACGTGCCGAAAGTTCTATTAACGTAGTAGTTGTAGAACGCCCTGCGGCTGTTGATTGGCTTGCGGAGCCCCTAATTATTTCCAATTAGGACTAGACTATATCTCCATCCTCGTACCTAAATACCTAGGATGCTGGGCACTTCGAATGTCAATTGACACCCTACGGATTTCATCGTCATAGCGATTTGCCTTAGACGGTATATCCTAGTCGTTGAACCTTCTCCAGAGTTTCCTCACAGGAGCTTGGCTGCTGATTGTCCAATTCCACTTTTTTTCAACCGTTCACGTTGGCCGTTTCCAGCTGCGTTGTCGGAAAGTAGACTTCAGGAGGTTCCAGCAATTCACCCAGTTATGCGTCCTATCCGTTACCGAATAGGCGTCCCTAAACCGTTCACCGTAAGAGTTGTAATACTCCGTTCGGAAGCTGGTTCGATTGAGAAAGCATTGCTTGTGCTGCTTGAGTTAAGATGTTGTTCTTCGTAAAGTCCATCATCTCTTTCGCCATCGTGCGAACATTAGCTTTCACTAATGACTAGACTATATCTTCACCCTCCACACTGGGTAGGGGCCGGGCACTTCGGATTCACAAGCTACTCAGTCTTATGTTTCCTACGGATTTCATCACCATAGCTTGCGCCTTAGATGGTCTATCCTAGTCGTTGAACCTTCTCCACTCTTTCGAGACAGGAGCTTGGCTGCTGATTGCCCAATCTGTTCTTTTTTCAAGCATTCACGCTGACCGTTTCCAGTTACGTTGTAGCAAGAACAGTTTTAGGGGTTTCCAGCAATTCACCCGGTCATACTCTCTAACCGTTACCAGTCAGGACGACTGTGTCTGTCACTGCTTTATGCAGCTACGACATAATCCACGTCACGGATGCGTGATTCTGCAGCCGTTAGATTTTCGGAAGAAGTTCCGAGGTTGTTGATTGTGTGTTCTAGACGGTTTGTTGTTGCACCTAGTTTAGAACGTTCACCAGAAACCGTGTCAATAGCTGTCTGAATCTTCGTTACAGCTTCAGCTGCTTTAGTGTGCGATGAAACGTCAAGAGCTTGCTCAGTTATCGTATTATTAGTGCCATTATTCACTCCACGTGTCGCGTCTGCATTTCCGACAGTTGAAATCCCTAAGTTTGCTGCTCGCATATCTGAAATATCTAAAGTTAAACTTTGATTTTCATTGGCACCTATTTGGAAATTAAGACTTTCTCCTTTTGCAACTGCTGGCGTACCAGGACCTGCAACTGAACCAGATGTAGTAGTTGTCATGCTAGCACCTGTTCCTGAAACTACAGGTGCAGTTGAAGACTCTTGGCCTGTTTTTTGCGTCAGTACGACCTTTCCACCTGATTCAGTTGCAGTGTACTTTGTTTTTAAATCATCATCGGCATTTATTAAACTTACAAGTTCTGTTGCATCTTTAAAGTTAGTTGTGCCACCACCACCAGCGTCAAACGTTAAACTTTTCCCGTCAATAACTACATCTGCAGACCCGATAGTAACTTCGTATACGCCCGGAGTAGTAGTAGTAGCCGGCCCTGCAGCTACGGCTTCAGTCTTAATATCTTTTGAACCGTTTAATAACTTTTGTGTATTAAATTCAGTCGTATTACCGATTCGATTAATTTCTGAAGTCAATGAATTGATTTCTTTCTGGATTTCTTTGCGATCTCCGCCAGTATTGGTATCGTTACCTGCTTGAACAGCTAATTCACGCATCCGCTGTAGAATGTCGTGAGTTTCATTTAGAGCACCTTCTGCTGTTTGAACTAATGAAATACCATCCTGAGAGTTTTTAGCTGCCATATCCAAACCACGGATTTGACCTCTCATTTTTTCGGAGATAGCTAGTCCAGCTGCATCGTCTCCTGCTTTGTTAATTTTAAGACCTGAAGACAACTTCTCGATGTTGTTAGCTGCTGCTGCGTTGTTTGAACCTAGTTGACGATGCGTGTTCATTGCTGCCATGTTGTGATTGATAATCATTATAATTTCCTCCTTGAGTGTTTGTTGGGTACACGTCCTTGTGTCCCTTATTTGTGTTACGGTTTTGAGTGCCGGCCGGACGCTCTCTGCCGCTTACACTACTAATATCGGATGCGTGACTAGAGTGTTTAGTAGTTTACAGAAAATCTTTTCAACTAATTTGATATGTGAAGAAAAGATGGCGTTCACTTGCTTTCTTGATGATCTAAATTATATTTACTTGTTATCTTTCAAATTTTTATACCAGTTAAGATCTAGCGTCAGTGATTCAGTATTGGTTTCTTTAATAGACTGAATAAGTTCACCTCGTACAATTTCTACGGATTTAGGCGCTTCAATCCCCACCCGTACCGTGTCACCCTTTACTTCCAAAATCTTTACTTCTATATTGTCTGCGATTTTAATCGTATCGCCCGCTTTGCGTGAGAGTACTAACATATTATTCACTCTTTCCGCTAGTTGTTTTTTCTTTCATTTCATCCAATTTCTTTTCGTCGATCGGATGCTTGATAAGATAGCGCTTATCATTCAATACCATTTGTTTGGCTTTTCTGTTGTTTGTTTGGAATAGTAAGGGCGCTTGTAAGTTAATTGTAGATTCTTCAAACGGTTCTTTAATGAAGACAATGCCGAGTACCATTAGTTCTTCTGGACTTTTCACTTCTAGTAAATCGACTGTTGGATCATCTACTTTGATGTCATAGCCTTCTACGAACTTGTATGGATTCGCTACGACGAATGCCACGCCTGCTTCTTTCGTCGACTGCATGACTTGGAATTCCTGATTATCACCGATTGGCAAAATGACGAATTCTTCTTCCTCTTCGAATCCGGGAAGTCCTTTCGGGAAGTGCCATGCTTTAGATAGATCTACCTCAATTTTACCGTGGAATTTGGTTGCGATTTCTTTTAGTTGTTGTGTCACTAGATTTCTCTCCTTTTTAACGTATTGCCAGTTTACTATTCATTAAATCTTCCAATCAATTTGTATCGATCCATACTGTTGCATTTCTACAGATACTTTCCCAGGTGTGTAATTATGGATTGGTTTATTTATTTGTGCATCGATTTTCGGTTTCTTCGGTGTGACGTTAATATCCAGTGACCCTTCAGAAAAGCTCATTTTGATTTTGGTACGGTCGCCTATGAATTTCACTTGAAGTTCAGCCATCGGTTTCTCTGTATTTTGCTTCACAATATCTGCTATCGTTGAACCATTTTCAATCTTCATAAGTTGCTGACCTTCTTGCGCGCGACGAGCTGCACCTTCTTGTACTTTTTGCATGCCGTATTGAGCATTTTCAGCCGTCCGACGAAACACACTCTTCAAATCGATGTCTGCCCGATTCTCTGTTGTGTCGAGTGATAGTTGCGGTCGGGTTGTCGTCATTTCGAGAATAGCCGCGGGTTGTTCAATACTTAGGCTAGCTTTTGGTTGCTGAATTTCTTGAACTGGTTTCGTCACTTGCAGATCAATCTTTGCCGGTGTGGTTTGGATTTGAAGCTGTGGAATGTTCACTTCTATCACTTCCCTTACTTTCTTATATAAAAATAGCGGACACTTGCTTAGTGTCCGCCACATCTTTTAGCGTAGGAAATCCATTAAAGAAGGCTGCATAATTCTAGCGCCAACTGACAATGTTGCACGATGGATCGATTCTGATGTAATCAAGTCCGTAATCGTTTTTTCATAATCGACGTCTTCGTTTTGAGAGCGTTGTTTTTTGGCTGCGCCTTCTTGCATTTCCAAGCGGTTGTGCATTAGTTCTGCACGATTGGAACGAGCGCCGACGTCTGCACGTTTTGAAAGAACGACATCCATATGACCGTCAATATCTCCAATTAGTTTACCAAAACTTTCTCCTGTAGACGTAGAGCCAGTAGCTGTGAGGTCTTTTACTTTATCCAGCATAGTATCAATATCTTTAAACATTTTACTTACATCGGTACTGACTCGTAAGCTTATGCCGTCAAACACTTCTATTTCTACGTTTTTAGAAAATGAATCTCCATCTTCAAACGTACCCTTATCCTTATTAAACAGTGGTTGATCCGTCATACTACCGCTGAATATATGCTTGTCGCCGACTTTAGTATTGGCCATATCTTGTAAGTGCTCACGGAGCTGACCAATTTCTGTTTCAATTGCTTTTCTATCCGTCTCTGTCATCGTGCCAGTATTGGAAGCATTAGTTGCCAGCTCTTTCAAACGATGTAAAACTTGTCCTACTCCATCCAACGCATCATCCGAACTATCCAGCCAGTTATTCACCTCGCCCATGTTCTTTTGAAATTGCTCCACCTTGTCGACTTGCATTCCGTACCCCATGCCTTTCATCACGACGACAGGATCATCAGATGGACGAGTGACTTTTTTGCCTGTATTCAGTTGTTCTTGTAATTTCCCCATATTATTATAGCTGCTAGATAAGTTGCGCAGCATGTTTTGAGAGAGCATAGATTGTGTTACACGCATGAAGATTCCTCCTTAATTATCTGCCGACTGTACCCATGCCGTTGATGATTTTATCGAGCGCTTCATCCATCACGGTGATCATACGGGCAGATGCGTTGTATGCTTGTTGGAAACGGATCATGTCGGTCATTTCTTCGTCTAGTGACACCGTACTAATTGAGTCACGTCTGTTGGAAACAGCTAACAGCAATACGCCTGAGCTTTCGGTCATTTTTATTGCTTGTTGTCCTTCGACACCTAATTGTCCGATTGCTTGAGCATAATAACTTTGAACGCTTGAACCTTCCAATCCAGGTAACTTCGCAAAAAATACATCGCCAAGTTTTTTTGCGTTTTGACCGTTACCGACTTCCGCACCTGTTTTTGAATCGGAGGCAGCCAGTTTATTCGGATCTTTTCTAATTTCATTATTTACTACAATATTACTTGCGCTAAATCCGGTTGCACCAGTAGGTAAAACAAAGAAAGGCTGCCCTTTTACACCTGTTGAGTCTGTACCATCTTCATGAACCGCATTAAACGCTTTCGCAAACTCATTCGCCATTTTGTCTAACTTAGCAAGCATTTCAGGATACAGTCCTTTTACTTGATTACCATCTTGATACCCGTATGAATCCACAAGTGATTTCAATTCTCCATTTTTGACCATATCGGTAACAGACAGCATACCGTCAGCAGGATTCTCAATCGGTCCGCCTGTAAACGTGAAGCCTGTCATAGGATCTGGAAATGGTTGGTCTGGATCGTTGCCGTCCACTGTGAGTTCTGCAACTTGGTCTTTTTGTACTACAGTTATCGTTTGTCCCGGAACATTCGTTTTGATTTTAACGGTTACCGTACCTTCTGAAATCGCAAGAGCACGTCCGCCAGTTTTCTCATAGCTCGTTTCAATCGGTACATAGCTAGACAACTTATCTAGTAAACCGTCCCGCGCGTCATAGAGATCATTCGGTAAATAGCCATTCGGTTCTACCGTAGCGATTTGTTTGTTTAATTCTCCAATTTGACTCAGCAGCGAGTTAATATCATTCGTGCTAAAGTCAATTTCATCGCCTAGATTCCCTTTAATTTCGGAAACTGACTTATGAATATAGTTAAACGAGTCAGCTACCGCCACCCCACGCTCTACAACAACCGCACGTGCGCCACCGTTTTCCGGATTCGCTGCAAGCGTCTGCAATGACTGCCAAAAGTCGCTCATCGATTTCTGTAAACCATACTCGGAAGGTTCGCCAATTGCGTCTTCCATTTGCGCTACGGCATTCGTACGCGATTCCCAGTACCCAAGCTTCGTCGATTCACTACGAAACTGATGATCGACAAACGAATCACGAATCCGCTGAATACTTCCTGCTTCTACGCCTGTCCCAAGAAATCCTGGCATTGTTCCCGCGTTCATTCCTACCCCAGGAAATCCAGAAGTCGCCTGCATGTTCACGCGCTGACGTGAGTAGCCGGGTGTATTTGCGTTGCCTACGTTATGCCCTGTCGTATAAAGAGCGGATTGCTGTGTGTACAATCCGCGTTTGCTAGTTTCTAGTCCCATGAATGTCGAGCGCATGTTGTGTCCTCCTTAAGCTTGGGAGTCGAATGACGAGAGCTTCGTTTTCGCTCCGCTTTGTGACTGCCCTTGTACTTCGTTTTTCGAATAGTTGACGGTTTCCGGACGCGGACGGACCATGTCCAGCGATAGATTCACAAATTGAAGAGATTGATAGGTCAGTTGCTGATTGAGTTCATTCTGCTGTTTCAACTCATGAATCGCATGCAGGAGACGGTCCTTCGCCTCTGCTAACTGTTCTTTGTCCGGAATGCTTGCTAGTTCAATTAAATGCGTCATCGTTGGTTCAGCAGGTACTGCACGTCCTTGTGCGGCTATATACTGCTTCACTTCCTGTACGCGCTTTTGGTCCATTTGCATAATAGCTGCAAGGTGCGCTTGCTCCTCCTTCAACAGCTGGTCAATCCCGTCGACGTCATCGCTTTTTAGCAGTGCGGTCTTGTCGTTGGACAGACGGAGCAAGCTCGTATGCAGTTTTTCTAGGTGATTGAGCGTTGTCAAAATTGGTTCAATGGACATGTGTAACCCTACTTTCCTTCTGGCTTATTGAAATACGACAGCATGCTGGAAGCGAGTTTGCTCGCATCTACTTGATAGTCTCCAGACTGCACTTGCGCTTTTAGTTCCTGCACACGTTGTTGTCTAGCCGATTCAATCGGTGAAGCCGCAGATAACTTTTTTGCTTCCGAAGAAATCTCGAGCTTATCTGTTTTCACTTGTGCGGCTTGCTTCGCCTGATCCACTTTCATTTGCTGGTTGCGGTACGAGTTGACGGCTTGTGGTTTAAATCCATCTATTTTCATACGTCTCGCTCCTTTCAATTCTTATGGTAGATTTGGGTCCTACTCTTTACTTCGGCAGATTTCAAGAAGTTTTTAGAGGCTTTTGTACGAAAAAGCGAGCAGTACGAACTGCTCGCTTCGTATTGTACCCTCAACGGTCTTTTTGTGCGTAATATGTGCCTCGCTCTTGAGCTTTGATCGCTTCACGGAGCTCTTGCGCCGCATCAAATGTCCGCAAATCGGATTGAATCTCATCCGTACATTTGGCACAGATCTTCCCTGTCGATGTTAATGCGCCACATTTATCACACGGATAACCAAGATTCGGGAACAATGCCGGTTGCAGTCTTCCTTTACGTACCCAGCGATGCAGTAATTCCTGTGTGACACCTGTTACTTCAACAATCCGATCGATATTCGCCGCACGGTTCTCTCGTTTACGTAAAAATCGATACACCGTCTCATACATTTGCTCTTCCGCTTGCGCACACGTTCCACATACATCCCGAAGGCCCGTGTAATTAAACATACCGCCACATGTCGGACAATTTCTTACTTCCGCCATTACTCTCACTTCTCTCTCATAGGTCTGAACAACGTCACGGCTTCCACTCGATGTACGCCGCGCTGTTTCAACGCTTCAGCTGCGTGACGCAATGTCGTGCCAGTCGTATAAATATCGTCAACAAGCACATAGATTGCTTCATTACTATCTATATCGGCTGTTACGCGAAATAGTTCAGTCATCGCAAGACGTTCGCTACGAGATTTTTCACCCATCACCGATTCCGTCGTTTTTTCAAGTAATGACTGATACGGAATCTTCGCAGCTTCTAGCAACGCATCCACTTGCGAAAAGGTTCGTTTCCTTTTATTGATCGGATGCATTGGAATCGGTACGACAATCTTTTTCGAGTCGTTCAGTACACTACGTAATGAAGGCGAGAAGATTTGCGCGAGCGCGACGTCTTGCATGAACTTGAACTGATGCAAGTACTCTCTCGCTGCTTCATTGTATGCATAGAGTGAATGAACAGAATCGAGTCGATCGTCTTCTATGACCTGGTCAATGCGTTCAAACTTTACGAGACAAGTGGGACAGGCGGAAGTGTCTTCTTGAATGCCGAGGAAGTGTTGCCAAGTGGGCTGGTCGTCTAAGGATTTATCGCATAGCAAGCACGTCATTGCGGCACCTCGGTACGATTCAGCTTACGAATTTCCCGTTTCGCTTCGTCCATCGCGTGTGTGATGCCTTGATGAAACAGTACAAAGTCACCTGACGTGTTCGGTACAGAGCGCCCTACTCGTCCGCCGATTTGAATCAGCGCGCCTTTATTGAAAATCGTTTGCTCCGCTCCGACTACCGCCACTTGCACATTCGGTATTGTAATCCCTCGCTCCAGAATCGTCGTCGTTAACAAGCCAGGAATTTCTTTCTGCCTTAGTAACTGCACGCGTTGTTTGCGATCCTCATGTTCTGCATGGACGGCACAAATTCGTTCGTCGAGCTTCTGAAATAACGGTTCAGCCAGTTCCATCAGTTCAATCTGATGAAAGAAAATGAGAAACGGTTGCTGTTTGTCGAGACGTTCCGTTGTCCAGCGCAGTAATTTCGCTGGAATTCGTTTCTTTTTCAGCTGTTTCTCATAATTCCATAGCGCAACGCTTCGCGGTACAGGTAGTGGCTGTCCGTGATAACGTCTCGCGAGAACGGATAGGTTGCCTTGCTTTTTATTCATCGCAAGCAACTGACTAGAAGGCGTGGCCGTGACGAAATGAATCGGTGCGTTAGGTTTTGCGGCTTTCCTAACGGCTCGCTGTAACGTTTCATCCGCTGTATACGGAAACGCATCGGCTTCGTCAACGAAAATCACGTCAAACGCCTCGTGAAAGCGATAGAGCTGATGGGTCGTCGCAAGGATTAGCTGCGCGTCGAAATGTTCTACTTCTGCCCCACCATATAACGCTTCTACTGTAGTATCTGGAAAGGCAGTCGTTAACCGCGGCAATAGCTCCAAAATGACGTCGACTCGAGGCGCCGCGAGACAGACCCGCTTGCCTTCATTCAATACATAATGAATCGGCTGAAACAGCATTTCCGTCTTGCCCGATCCGCACACCGCATAAAGTAAATGAGATACGCCTTGTTTCGTACTGTCGAGCAACTCACGCGTCGCTTTCTGCTGAGAAGGAGTTAAATTCCCTTGCCAGTTCATTCGGTGCTCAGTCGGGAATGCGGGTAGCGTGCCTGTCCACGTAAGTAATTCTGAACAACACGACACCCGCCCCATGTTGAGACAGTTTCTACAATAAGCGCACGGTGCTTCGCATTGTGCACACGTAAATACAGTGAAGTGTGTTGGGTTTTCATTATGACAACGCTGACAAGTATAGTGTGTGCCGTGCCACGTCTTTTTTGACGTGACGCCTTGTTCTATATGAATCTCACCTTGACGGATTGCTTCATCAACGGTTTCTTCCGGGAATGGCATAAGATGACGCAACCAAATGCGCCCTGCCAAGAATTGCTTGAGTTGGTGTCGTTCGGACATGCAGTTCCCCCTGTTCAGGTTCCGCGTCGTTTCACCCAACCGAGTCCCATCGCCCCTTCACCAAGATGCGTGCCGATGACCGGGCCAAAGTGGCTGATCGTGAAATCGACGTTCGGATGTTTTTCTTCTAACTGTTTCTTCCATTCTACTGCGTCGTCATAGCGATTCGCATGGATCACTGCCGCGTCGAGTAATTGATTCTTGGCGTCTTCCGACAATAAATCCGAAATACGCTTCATCGCTTTTCTCGCTGTCCGAATTTTTTCAAACGGTACGATAATTTTGTCTTCGAAATGCAGGACAGGCTTCACTTGTAGCAGTCCGCCAACTAGCGCCTGTGCTCCGGATAAACGGCCGCCACGTTGCAGATGCGATAAGTCGTCCACCATGAAATAGGCTCTGACGTCTTTCTGCATTTCTTTCAATTCTTCAATGATTGCACGTGGGTGTACGCCTTCATTCGCGAGCTGCGCTGCACGAATCGCGTAAAAGCCTTGGGGGTAGGCTGAAATTTCTGAATCAAACGGTAACACTTCTAGGTCCGGCACGAGCTCGGCAGCTTGAATTGCGCCCATATACGTTCCGCTGATGCCACTCGATAGGTGGATCGTAATGACCGCGTCGTAGTCTTTCGCGAGTTCGCTAAATAGCGCTTCAAAGTCGCCGATTGCGGGCTGTGATGTTTTCGGTAGCGGGCCTTTGCCGCGTACCATGTCGTAGAATGCTTCGGTTGTGATGTCGGCGTCTTCTTTGAATTCTTTGCCGTCTATAGTTACGAGTAACGGGATGGTATGGATCCCGAGTTCTGCTTTTATGTCATCCGGCAAATACGCCGTCGTGTCTGTCACAATCGCTGTTTTCAATATGATCAACTCCTGTTACTTATTCTACCTGAAATCGGTGGAGTTGGCATCTGTGAAGTGGGAATTGAAGTGGTTAGGCTGAAATGCTGTACGTGTGGGGATTTGCGCTCTGGGCGGACGCTTTCCCATGGGCTCGGCTTGAGTCAAGCGAACAGCAAAGGGTTCGCTTTGCCGTATTTCTGTGTACTTTACAGAAATTAAGGTATCTGTCCAGGGTCTCAAGCTCTCGCTGATCCATCGGGAGTCGCCGCCCTCCGCTCCAATCCTACTTTTAGTTGGGTGGCACCTACTGTCGTTCATTGAAATTGGTATTGAATTCTAGTTCAAGTGCATATATCAAGAGATTAAGTATGAACGGCAATGTTCCTACTCACTACTGCAACAATGAAACCCAACAAAAACTAAAGAAACAGCAATAGGTAAGGGATGGGGGTGGAAGATGGTCGACTCTGGGAGGATCAGACCGATCAGGTGAAACAACCAAAGGGAGCGCAGCGACCTGGTTGGTTCACCGCGGTCCCTCCAGAAAGCGTACCATCTTCCACCCCCATCCCCTTCCACTATCCCACGTGAAGCTACTCTTCAATTAAAGAATTCACATTAGTGAAGAGGTGTGGAAGGCGGCGACTCAGGGAGGACCAGCCCGACAGGTAAGACAACTAAGAGAACGCGGTGAACAGTTGGCTTACCGCGGGCCCTCCCGAACGCGTCCGCCTGGAACGCAGCGTAACGATGCCCTTCCCCTTCCACTCTCTAAAACTGACGAAGTAACTCTTTCATGCTATCTTGTAACTAGACTGAACACTTCAAGGAGGCGTTTGATTATGCAGGAAATTATCTATGAACAGCGGGACGCGGTAGCGTATGTGACGTTAAACCGGCCGGAGTCGATGAATGCGTTTAACTTTCAACTGTTGCTCGAGCTTGGGCAAGTCGTTGAAGGAATTCGAATCGATCCCGACGTGCGGGCAGTAGTATTTACAGGTAGCGGCGACAGAGCGTTTAGTGTGGGGGCTGATTTGAAAGAGCGAAAGACGTTGACTGAATCAATGGTGCGACGGAATTTGAATAAAATTGGCGACGTCTTTACGATGATCGACCAGTTGCCTCAGCCGACGATTGCCGTCATTAATGGCTTCGCGTTTGGTGGCGGTATGGAGCTTGCGCTATCTTGTGATTTCCGGATTGCCGCGGACAGTGCGTTGATGGGACTGACCGAAACGGGGCTTGCGATTATTCCAGGGGCTGGCGGGACGCAGCGGTTGCCTCGTTTAATTGGTGAATCCAAAGCGATGGAATTGATTTTGACAGCTCGACGCGTGTCCGCTGAAGAAGCGTTACAGATCGGCATGGTGACGCAGAAAGCGCCTGTGAATACATTGAACGAAGTCGTGAATGCGTTTGTGGATTCATTACTCGCTAACGGACCGATTGCGATTCAACAGGCGAAGTTTGCGATTAAGCAAGGGATGATGGCGGACTTGCAGACGGGGCTTGCGATCGAGCGTAAGGCATATGAGATGACCTTGCCAACGGAAGATCGAGTGGAGGCGTTGATTGCTTTTTCGGAGAAGCGGAAACCTGTATTTAAGGGGAAATGAGTGTTTTTGAGGGATGAAACGTGATGGATTGAGGTTCACAGTGAGGTGAATTATGCGTTCAATCGGCTTGTTAGAGCGGTTGGACGTCTTTATTAAGCGGTTAAATGGGGGGATAGAGCACTCACGGTAAAGTATGAGCGGATAACACATTTGATAGAGCGGCAGCCGATCTAGGTAGAGCGGATCTAGACCAACTATGAGCGCGGCCCCGGCCACTGTCCCTTCTATAAGCAATTGATTCGTCCTAAGCTTCACAGCATGGTCGATAGAGCGGATATACGTCTGCATTGAGCGGTTAAATGGGGGGATAGAGCACTCACGGTAAAGTATGAGCGGATAACACATTTGATAGAGCGGCAGCCGAGCTAGATAGAGCGGATCTAGACCAACTATGAGCGCGGCCCGGCCACTGTCCCTTCTATAAGCAATTGATTCGTCCTAAGCTTCACAGCATGGTCGATAGAGCGGATAAACGTCTGCATTGAGCGGTTAAATGGGGGGGATAGAGCACTCACGGTAAAGTATGAGCGGATAACACATTTGATAGAGCGGCAGCCGAGCTAGGTAGAGCGGATCTAGACCAACTATGAGCGCGGCCCGGCCACTGTCCCTTCTATAAGCAATTGATTCGTCCTAAGCTTCACAAATATGGTCGATAGAGCGGATAAACGTCTGCATTGAGCGGTTAAATGGGTCGATAGAGCACTCACGGTAAAGTATGAGCGGATAACACGCTACATAGAGCGGCAGCCGAGCTAAATAGAGCGGATCTAGACCAACTATGAGCGCGGACCGGCCACTGTCCCTTCTATAAGCAATTGATTCGTCCAAAGCTTCACAGCATGGTCGATAGAGCGGATAAACGCCATCATTGAGCAGTTAAACGGTTGAATAGAGCGCTCACAGTAAAGTATGAGCGCATAACACGCTACATAGAGCGGCAAACGAGCTGAATAGAGCGGATCTCAGCCAACTATGAGCGCAGCGCAACGCAGCACAGCACAGCGCTGACCAACCAATACCCCATCTACCAGCAATAAATCCATCCAATAACGTTAATATTTCAAAGAAAAAATCCTTCCGAATCACTCGGAAGGATTTTTCATATTGTCGCATCGCGGGTTTTGCCCAACAACTCCCGCAGCCCACGCAACTTTCGTCAAAACGGCAGTCGCCCCTTGACGATCCGCTTCATGGACAGCACGGATATACGCACTGTTTGCTTCATCGACGACATATTGAGGCGTAACATGATTCAACGTCATCGCCAGTACATCGTTAAGGCAACGCTCGCAGGTACACGGCAAATGCAACTCATTCTTATATTTGGAAATCACGTCACGTACCACGACCTCCATAATATTATGCACTTTCATAGTCAGATACTCCTTCTCACTTAGAAAGTATAATCTTCTTCTTCAACAACTCTTTACCCGAAATACCAGGCTTCGTCATCTCGAATGGATGCAGAATGGTATCCAACTCTTCTTTCGACAAAATATTTCGCTCGATACAAATCTCACGGATCGACTTGTTCGTTAACAACGCTTCTTTCGCAATCTCTGACGCCACTTCGTACCCGACATGCGGATTGATTGCTGTGATGATCCCGATACTCTTCTCCACATACTCATTCAAGTGCTCGACGTTTGCCGTGATGCCGTCTAAACAATAATCGCGGAATGCGCCGAAGACGTTCGTCATGATTTTCAATGACTGCAGCAAGTTGAATACGAGTACTGGCTCCATCACGTTTAATTCGAACTGTCCCGCTTCTGACGCCAATGCGATCGTCATATCGTTACCGACTACTTGGAACGACACTTGGTTCATGACTTCCGCCATAACCGGGTTCACTTTTCCTGGCATGATAGACGATCCTGGCTGTCTTGCTGGTAATGCAATTTCAGATAGACCTGTACGTGGACCGGATGCCATGAGGCGCAGGTCATTACAGATTTTCGACTGGTTCAACATCGTGCCGCGAAGTGCTGCCGATACTTGAACGTACGAGTCTGTGTTTTGTGTTGCGTCTACTAGGTGTGTGGAAGACTTTAGTTCGAAGCCACTGTTTTCTGATAGGTAGCTCGCTACTTTTTTGATATACAGTGGGTCCGCGTTCAAGCCCGTTCCGACAGCTGTAGCGCCCATATTGATTTCATATAAATACACACGGGATACACGAACGCGTTCGATGTCGCGGCGTAGTACCATCGCGTATGCTTCGAATTCTTGTCCAAGACGAATTGGAACCGCGTCTTGCAAGTGGGTACGGCCCATTTTCAAGACCGATTGGAACTCGATTGATTTTTTCAAGTAGGTTTTATGAAGGGACTCCATAACTCCAAGTAGTTTGTCCACTTTCATGAGTGTTGCGATATGAATTGCAGTCGGGAACGCGTCATTTGTCGACTGCGCCATGTTGACGTGCGAATTCGGGCTAATGATGTCGTATTCGCCTTTTTTGTGACCGAGAATTTCAAGTGCACGGTTGGCGATGACTTCGTTTGCGTTCATATTTACGGACGTTCCGGCTCCACCTTGGATTGGATCCACGAGGAACTGATCGCGCAATGCGCCATTGATTACTTCTTCAGATGCCTTAATGATTGCTTCTGCAAGATTAGCGTCCAATTGACCAATGTCGCGGTTAGCTTGTGCTGCAGATTTTTTGACGATTGCAATCGCACGAATTAAGTCGCGGTTGACGCGGTAGCCTGTAATGGGAAAGTTTTCTGCCGCGCGTAATGTCTGGATACCGTAATACGCGTCTAGCGGCACCTTCTTCTCTCCGATAAAATCCGACTCTATTCTGTACAGTAATTGTTCTTCCATCATGCAGAACCTCTTCTCAAGTAGTTTTTATAAGTTTAATTCGTATCTCATTATACACACTATATTTTTCATGTATAGCCGTTTGGGCATACAATCTCATCTTACCTTATAGATAACGTTTAAACCACCCGGTAATCTCTTCTAATCTCGCAATTCGCAGATTCGGTTTCCCTGTTCTTGACATATTATGATCGGATTCGGGGAAGCGCACAAATTCTGTCTCTTTACCTAAATCCTTTAATGTAATGAAGAGTTGTTCCGCTTGCTCGATTGGGCAAACGAAATCTCGTTCTGCATGAAGAATCAATAACGGTGTATCAATATTCTCTGCATACTTTAACGGCGACTGCTTCCATAGCGTGTCGACATCTGTCATTCCCGCTTTTAAATGCCAATCGGTGAAGTAGTAGCCAATATTGGATACGCCGAAGAAGCTGACCCAGTTGCTGATGGAGCGTTGCGTAACGGCTGCTTTGAATCGATTCGAATGCCCGACAATCCAGTTCGTCATGAAACCACCGTAGCTACCACCTGTCACGCCAAGGCGCGTTTCATCAATCCAACTTTCCGTTTTCAACACTTCATCCAGTCCTGCCATAATGTCTTCATATCCACCGCCACCATAGTCACCGCGCACTGCGTCAACAAACGCCTGACTGTAACCATGGCTACCACGTGGATTGAGATAGAGTACTCCGTAACCTTGCGCCGCTAACACTTGCATCTCATGGAAATACGTATAGCCGTACATCGCATGCGGTCCACCGTGAATTTCGACAATGAGCGGATACGTTTGACCTGCTGTGAAGTTCGCAGGCTTCATTAACCACCCTTGGATATTTTCATTGCCATTCGTATACTGAATCGTTTCCGGTTCCACTACCTTCACTTTCTTCAACCAGCCTTCATTGAATGAAGTCAGCTTTGTCCGTTCACCTGTCGCAATCGATTGACGATACAGTTCTCCTGGATTCGTCATCGTGCTAACGGTGAGCAACGCGAATTCAGCGTTGCTCGCAACATCATAGCCGTAAACATGTTCTTCTTCACCCGTCGCAGGATAGATCGCGCCGTCGAGTGTAGCCGCATATAAACGCACTTCCCCCATACTCGATAGTTGGAAATACAGTTGCTCATCTTCCGTCCACACTACGCCTGGCGCAATCGTTTGCTGCAAGTGATCGGAAATACTTTCGTCTCCGATTGGCGCGTCAATTCCCGCTGTTACATTCATCGTCTGACCGTTCGTTTGGTCATAGACGAAAACATCTGCCTGTGTAACGTTTTGGAACGTCATATCATACCCTGTATACGCAATATAGCGGTCGTCTTTAGAGAAAGCTACATTGCCGAAAAAGCCTTGTTCATCGAGAATGACTGTCTCTTTTCTAGTTTCAATATCCAACAGCACGAGCGGAACGCTGAAGTCATGATCCGTCTGCTCGTTGCGATTGACACCGATGACCAATTGCTTGCCGTCATGCGAAACTGCTTCAAGTGAATGATCAAATGGTTCCTTTGTGAAGTTACAGACATTGCACGTCGCGACATCGACATAGCCGATTTGGGTGTATTCGTCTTGCGGTAAAACTCCAATGAAATCTTCTTTGTATTTCATTTTCGTCACACGAATCGGTTGCGGAAATCCTCCTTGCTTCTGTACTGTAGTAGAAAATGTTTCGCCTGTTTTCAGCTTGCCTGTAAACCAGATTTTCTTACCGCACGGTGACCATTCGAATGAATCAATTCCTTCTTTACAGTCCGTCAGCGCATGTGCTTCCCCGCCCGCTTTCTGCATTAGATAGAGTTGATTCGTTTCACTACGATTCGATATAAACGCGAGTTGCTTGCCGTCTGGAGACCATTTCGTCTCACTGACTTGTTGCTTACCATATGTCCATCGCGTTACGTCACCCGTCTGCAAATCGATATGATGAATCGCCGAGTGATACGCATTCTCTTCTTTATTTAATTCCGTCACCGTAAACACCGCTTCTTCGTCGTTAGGCGCCAATACCGGGTTCGTTACAGATTTCGTTTCAAACAAATCTTCAATCATTACACATCGTTTATTCATCTAATCCCTCCTGTTTTCTCACTATTCTCTCTAAACCATAACAAGACCGCGCTTACTTTGGCAATAAATGCGTAAAAAAAACGAGTGACGGGATATGCTTCCCCATCACTCGTTTGTATGTTTATTAGCTCTTAATTTGCTCTTTCAATGAACGTCTTAAAATTTTACCTGTCGTATTTTTCGGTAACTCATCTAGGAACTCAATTGTTTTCGGCACTTTATACTTCACGAGACGCTTCGCACAGAATTCATGCAGCGACTGTTCCGTAGCATCCGAACCTTTCTTCAATACAACATACGCTTGTACTTCTTCACCGAAGTTCGCGTCTGGCACACCAACGACTGCCGCTTCCACGATGTCACGATGACTAAACAGCACTTCCTCTACTTCTCGAGGATAAACGTTGAATCCACCGACGATAATCATATCTTTCTTGCGGTCTACGATATAAAAGTAACCGTTTTCATCGCGTCGCGCCAAGTCGCCCGTATAGAGCCATCCGTCACGAAGTGCAGCCGCAGTTTCTTCAGGCATTTTATAATAGCCTTTCATAACGTTCGGTCCGCGTACAATTAATTCACCAACTTCATTGTCAGGAACTTCTTCACCCATCTCGTCGACCACTTTATTCTCCACGTTCATGATATTCGTTCCAATTGATCCAGGAACCCGCTCGCGGTCTAACGGATTGAAACATGTAACCGGTGAGGCTTCGGATAGACCGTACCCTTCCGATACACGCACATCGAATTTTTCTTCGAAGTCATGAAGCAAAGAAACAGGTAATGATGATCCACCTGAAATCGCGAGTCTGATTGATTCAAAGTCTTCTGTTTTACCTTCCGGATATTGATAAAGGAAGTTATACATAGTAGGAACGCCCGCAAATACCGTCGCCTTCTGCTCACGAATCATGTCAAATATCTCACCCGGGCTAAAGCGTGGCTCGAGTAAAATAGTAGCCCCTTTAACGAGCGGTGCATTTGCTACAACCGTTAATGCGAACACGTGGAATAAAGGCAATGTCGCTACGATTTTATCGTTCTCGGAGAAGCCTAAATAGTCCCCGACGTCACGCGCATTCGAGTAAATATTCTTATGAGTTAACATCGCACCTTTGGGGTGTCCTGTTGTCCCCGATGTATAAAGTATGATAGCGCTTTCATTCTCGTCAACTTCAACCGCTTCCGTCATCGGTTTAGACTTCTTAATGAGCATGCTAAATGGATGTACTTTTGCCTTCACCGCGTCATTCAGCGCAGCTAATTTCTGTGCTGCATCCGGACTCATTTCACAGACGACATAGTTCTCTATCGTCGGGAATGACTGGCTTGCTACTTCTACAAGTGGCAATAACTGGTCGATCGCAATAACGGCTTTGGCGTCACTGTTTTCAAGAATGTAAGAAATTTCGTCAGGTGTATAAAGCGGATTGATCGGCACAGCCGTCGCTCCGATCCGCATAGTGGCATAGAGTGAGATCAGATAATGCGGCGTGTTGCCGAGTAAGAATGCGACTTTGTCTCCTTTGTTTACTCCTAGGTTTTGTAGTGCGTTGGCGAACATGGATACCGACATGTCGAACTCTGCGTACGTCGTGTTTTTCCCCATGAAGTGGTAGGCGATTTTACTTGGCTTGGTCTGTGCTGTCTGTTGAACACTAGAAACTAAATTCATGCTTTCATCTCCCTAACATGTGAATGAATAACCATTCAGTATTTCGTTCATTATACTGATAAAACAATTAATTGGCAAGAGTTTACTGGAAATTTTGTTATTTTAGTTTATTAGGGTTGGCTGGACCGGGTAAAGGGGTGGGGATTTGCGCTTCGGAGGGGACGCGTTCTGGAGGGCCCGCGGTAAGCCCCCTAGTCGCTACGCTCCTTTAGTGGTCTTACCTGATCGGGCTGATCCTCCAAGAGTCGCCCCTCCTACGCTCCAATCCCTTACAATCAAGGTAGGTAACACTTTCTGTTATCCATTGAACTATGGCTTGTAATCATTTTATAATTTGAACCGCTTTAAACTTGAACTAATGAAACTACAACAATAATTCACGTTCTATCTACAGTGTCTAATCTTGCTACATCCACTTTGTAACTAGGATTGAAGCGGAAGCTGACGGCGACTCCCTCTTGAAAAGGTGATGATGACAAGGCTTGTCGCATTATTCTATTGACCCAAAAAGAATTTATATGACTAGTAAAGAGAATCGTCTACCTGAAAGTACATACTTTTGTAG
>NZ_PDYX01000150.1:0-365 GCF_002743265.1 Sporosarcina sp. P29
AACGTATTAATATGGATATTCCGGCAAGCGTTGCCCATGCCCTGAAAGAAGATCTGGGCGGTGACGTCAGCGCCGACAGGGATATTACCGCACAATTATTGCCAAAAGAGACTCGCTCACATGCGGTCATTATTACGCGCGAAGAGGGTATTTTTTGCGGTAAGCGTTGGGTTGAAGAGGTCTTTACCCAACTGGCAGGCGATGAGGTGCAGATCACCTGGCATGTCGACGACGGTGATGCGATTACGGCAAATCAGCCGCTGTTCGAACTTGATGGACCTTCCCGTGTACTGCTGACCGGCGAACGAACCGCGCTGAACTTCGTGCAGACGTTGTCCGGTGTGGCAAGCGAAGTACGTCGCTAC
>NZ_PDYX01000151.1:0-364 GCF_002743265.1 Sporosarcina sp. P29
TTCAAGATAGCGATATGCTTGAAGCAAAGGCAATGATCCGTAAGCAGGAACAAGCGGAACACTTTGAGAAGATCGGGGCTGAAACCGTACTTGTAGATCTTGAAGGCGAAGTAAACGACATCGTAAAGGCAGCAGATGATGTAGATGCCATCGTCTTCACAGCAGGCTCCGGCCCCAAAACAGGTCCAGATAAAACTATGATGATTGACCTCGATGGCGCTATCAAAACTATACAAGCTGCAGAAAAAGCCAATGTTAAACGCTTCATCATGATTAGTTCATACGACACTACACGTAAAGCAATCCAGGAAGCGTCGGAATCATTTGCTCCTTACGTTGTGGCAAAACACTACGCAGATGAATG
>NZ_PDYX01000152.1:0-363 GCF_002743265.1 Sporosarcina sp. P29
AAAGGAGAAGGGCATTCTCAAATACATTGGATTTTTAGTAATAATTCTCCTTGTTATTAGGTTAGTTTTACCACTGTTACTTATGGTTTTGTTTGGATTTGGAGGATAGTCTATATATTGGAATTTGGTAACCGGGTGTGATTCTTGAAGAAGGATTTGCACCCGTTCAACAATACGGCCAAGATTATTGAAAATGCAAAGTTATCAATACATAGGGGGAGAGGTAAATGATTCTTGGGTTGCATCATGCACAGATCACAATTCCGAAAAATGCAGAAGCGGAAGGTAAGCATTTTTATTGTGATGTATTGGGATTGAAAGAAGTAGAAAAGCCAGACTCGCTTACTGGTCGTGGAGGATTTT
>NZ_PDYX01000153.1:0-362 GCF_002743265.1 Sporosarcina sp. P29
GGTATATTTCGCCTTTACAGGAGAAACTATGCTGCCAACTCAATCAACACGATTAAACAAATACATTAGCGAGAGCGGGATCTGCTCACGTCGCGAGGCGGACCGTTACATTGAACAGGGTAACGTGTTCCTCAACGGCAAACGCGCCACCATCGGTGACCAGGTCGTGCCCGGTGACGTGGTCAAAGTGAATGGTCAGCTCATTGAACCGCGTGATGCGGAAGACCTGGTATTTATCGCGTTGAATAAGCCGGTTGGCATCGTCAGTACCACGGAAGACGGCGAGCGGGACAACATTGTTGATTTCGTTAATCACAGCAGCCGTATCTTCCCGATTGGCCGCCTTGATAAAGACTCACAGG
>NZ_PDYX01000154.1:0-362 GCF_002743265.1 Sporosarcina sp. P29
TATCTTTTCAATGAGTACATCTTTTAATCCTGGAATATTCATGATAAAATTCATATGCACGTATCACCTTTCTCTTTGACTTGTTTCTCGACAATTCAAGTATAAAAGAAATTGGTGATCACGTGCATTTTTTTCATTTTTTGAGAACCCCAACATTAATTATAGAACCAATAAATCAACACCAATGATTTCTTCTATCCTACATTCAATCAATTACTATAATAAAGTACAAAAAAGCCACTCCCCAAAGGGAATGGCTTCGCGTGCCTAGCAACGTCCTACTCTCACAGGGGGAAACCCCCAACTACCATCGGCGCTGAAGAGCTTAACTTCCGTGTTCGGTATGGGAACGGGTGTGACCT
>NZ_PDYX01000155.1:0-362 GCF_002743265.1 Sporosarcina sp. P29
CGCAACGACTTTATTAGAAGTCGAAACGTTGGATGCGGAACAAATCAATCACTTGAAAGATCACGGTACATTGCCTGACCGTCCATACGACAACAACGATGGTAGCGTTGATGACAAGAAAATTGTAGAAGAATCCCCTGTGGAAACTACAACTCCTGATAGCACGGGTGCGCCATCAGACCCGTCAATCGGTGACTTGCCAAGTGAAAGTGGAGCAGTAGATAAGACACTGCCATCCATTGATGAAGAACGCAGAGACTAAGCGAACCCAACAGCCGACTGTATACAGTCGGCTGTTTTCTTATGAAGGGGAAGTGCGTTCAGTACACATTCACAGTATCTGCATGTGAAATTATGATATG
>NZ_PDYX01000156.1:0-361 GCF_002743265.1 Sporosarcina sp. P29
AAGAAAATGGGCAGCTTAAGCGCACCATGAAAACACGCCACCTGATTATGCTCTCGCTGGGTGGGGTCATTGGGACAGGGCTATTCTTCAATACTGGCTATATCATTTCAACGACCGGGGCCGCGGGAACGCTGCTGGCGTACCTGATTGGCGCGCTGGTGGTCTGGCTGGTGATGCAGTGTCTGGGCGAACTTTCCGTTGCGATGCCGGAAACCGGCGCGTTTCACGTCTATGCCGCCCGCTATCTTGGCCCGGCAACAGGCTATACCGTGGCGTGGCTTTACTGGCTTACCTGGACGGTGGCGCTCGGGTCGAGCTTTACCGCCGCCGGGTTCTGTATGCAGTACTGGTTCCCGCAGGT
>NZ_PDYX01000157.1:0-360 GCF_002743265.1 Sporosarcina sp. P29
TGCCGTGCGCGATCACAAAGCGGGTGAGCCCGTGGGCTACGGCGGAACGTGGACCAGCGAGCGCGACACACGCCTTGGCGTGGTGGCGATGGGCTATGGCGACGGTTATCCCCGCGCCGCGCCGTCTGGCACGCCGGTACTGGTCAATGGCCGTGAAGCGAACATCGTGGGCCGCGTGGCGATGGACATGATCTGTATTGACCTCGGGCCAGATGCACAGGACAAACCGGGTGATGACGTGGTGATGTGGGGTGAGGGTTTACCTGTTGAACGCATCGCTGAAATCACAAAAGTGAGTGCTTACGAACTTATCACGCGCCTGACATCAAGGGTTGCGATGAAGTACATCGATTAACAGAC
>NZ_PDYX01000158.1:0-360 GCF_002743265.1 Sporosarcina sp. P29
GCTGGATAAGCGTCTGGCGGAGTGCCGGATTGAAGTCGCCTGTGACGTCACTAATCCGCTCACCGGAGACGAAGGGGCATCCGCGGTCTTTGGCCCGCAAAAAGGCGCCACGCCGGAGATGATTGTGACCCTGGATAACGCCCTGGCGCATTACGCGCAGGTCATTGCCCGGGATCTGGATATCGACGTCATCAACCTTGCCGGCGGCGGTGCGGCGGGTGGGATGGGGGCGGCACTCTACGCTTTCTGCGGTGCGCAGCTTCGTCAGGGGATTGAGATTGTCACCGATGCGCTGCATCTGGCAGAGCAGGTGGCTAACGCCGATCTGGTGATTACGGGAGAAGGGCGCATTGACAGCCA
>NZ_PDYX01000159.1:0-360 GCF_002743265.1 Sporosarcina sp. P29
CCGGCAACCTTTGATTTTACCGATCTGCCCGACCGTCGCACCAACCGGCCCCGTCGCCGCCGCAACCACCAGCGTTTCACCGGCTTTAGGCTGGCCGATGTCCAGTAGCCCCATATAGGCGGTAAACCCTGGCATACCCAGAATGCCCAGCGCCCACGAGGGATGAAAAATATTATCGCCCAGTTTCACCAGGCCGCTGCCGTCTGAAATTTCATACTCCTGCCAGCCGCTGTAGCCCAGCACCCACTCACCCGGCGTATAGTCCGGATGGTTTGACTGCTCAACGCGACTGACCGTTCCCCCCACCATGACCGCCCCAATTTCCACTGGCGGTGAATAGGAAGGTGCATCACTCATGCG